>JBKJRJ010000449.1:0-3402 GCA_046594705.1 Vicinamibacterales bacterium | reverse complement strand
TGATCCCCACGATCACCCCTGGATGCTGGCGGATCCGCATGGCGGTCAGCCGCGCGTCCATGTCCGCGAGGTTCTGTTCGATCGGACCGCCTTTCATGCCCGAGCCGACGATGTTGATGAACGCAAGGACGCGGGTTTTGGCGCGATCGATCACCTGTTCCTTGAATCGGGGAAAGTCTCGCCATCCCGCGCCGCCCACGTCGACCAGCGTCGTTTGTCCGCTGCGAAACGAATGACTGTCAGCCGGCACGGCCGAATCACCGTTGCTGAGGTATGAGTCCTTGTCCGTCCCGTAAAAGACGTGGGCGTGGATGTCGATGAGGCCCGGCACCACATACAGGCCGGTGGCGTCGGCGACGCGTTTCGCGAGCGCTGGATCGATGCCGGCCGCCACCCGCGAAATCTTCGCTCCGGTGACCGCCACGTCCATGACGGCGTTGACGCCGTTTCTCGGATCGATGACGTGGCCATTCCTGATTAGCAGATCGAACTCAGGGTTCTGGCCCGCAGCTGGAAGCTGGAGGCTCCAGGCTATCAACAGGAATACGGCACACAGCGCGATATCAAGCGGTCGCCTTTTCATTCTGTTCTCCTCGCTGCGCACGCGAACCGATCAGAGGCCGTGAAGCGCCGAACTGCAGCAACCGGCGCCGCGTGACGGTCCTGGGCTTCACCGTGACTCAGAAGAAGAACTTCATGACCAGTTCAACCGTCCGTGCGGTGCTGACGGTGCTCGTGATCTGGCCGAAGGTGTTCCGTGTGTTGATGTCGCGCGCTGGCGGACCGAAGCTCGGCGTGTTCGTCAGGTTGAACGCCTCCGCCCGGAACTCGAAATAGCGCTCGCCGCCGGCGCTGAACCGCTTCGCGAGAACGGCGTCGATATTCCGATAGCCGGGCGCGCGCGCGACGCCGATGCCGCAGTTCCCGAACGTCCCGGGTGCCGCACGCGAGAACGCATCGATATCGAGCCAGCGGGCGATGTTCTGGTCGGCCGGTACGGGATTGCCAACGCAGTTGGGCCGCTGGTTGCCCCGGACCGCCTGAAGCGACGGGTTGCTGCCGTCGGTCACCGTGATGGGGAAGCCGGTTCGCGCCTGCAGGATGCCGCCAAGCCTCCATCCGCCGAGAATGGCTTCAACCAGGCCCGACGAGTCGCTGCCCCATCGGCGTCCCCTTCCAAACGGGAGCTCGTAGTTGGCCGAGAGTACGAAGTTGTGTCGGGCGTCGAAGAACGCCGGTCCGTAGTTCGCTTCGGGGTCGTAGGTGTTCATCCAGTACGCGCCCTCGGCCGCGACGCCTCCCGAGCCGTAGTAGCCGAGGTTGTTGGTCCTGACTTCGCTCAGCGTATACGACGCGAGGTACTCGAACCCGCTCACGTTCCGCTGGCGCACGCTGGCCTGCAGGCCCTTGTAGTCGCTGCGGCCGCGCGCGGCGGTCGTGGAGATGTTGGTGATGAGCGGGGCCGTCGCGAACAATGGACGCCGCTGCTGCAGGGGAGCCCAGGTGGACACATCGCCCGTCCCCGGCAGCGGCTGGTTGCCCTCCACCGGCGTCACCAGGTGCGTCGCCTTGTGTCCGACGTAGCCCACGTTGGCCGACATCGACTGGGTCAGCAGGCGCTCGACGAAGACGTTCCACTGCTGCGTGAACTGCGGCCGCAGGTTCGGGTCCCATGCGCGCACCTGCCCGGAGGGTCGGTCGAGCGGCCTGACGTCGGCGAACCCGGCCGCCAGCGTTCCAGGGCCGGTGGTGGAATCGTACTGGACGAAGGACTCGAAAAAGAACGGCGGGTTCAGGGGCAGGCGCAGGTTGGCTCCCGTGCCCTCCATGTACTGGGAAATGCCGTAGGCGCCACGAACGACCCACCGCTCGGCAGGCCGCCAGGCCAGGCCGAACCGCGGTTCGAAGCCCTTCTTGTAAGCTTTGTAGAGGGCGCGACCCTCCCGGCTGCGGTCGTCCGGGAAGATTTGCTGGCCCGTCCTGAGGTCGAAGTTAGACTGCCGGTCGTTTTTTTCGACGACTGGCTGCGTATACGCCCAGCGCATCCCGAGGTTGAGCGTCAGCTCGGGCTTGAGCTTGAAATCGTCCTGGACGAAGAGCGCCATCCGGTTGTGAAGGTGCGTCCAGGGTTCCGAGGCGCTGCCGCGGCCCTTGGTCGCCACCTGGTCGAGCAGGAAATCGCCGAACGGGATGCCCGTAAAGGCGCCGCCGTAGGTGAAGAGCCCGAGCAGCCCGTTGTTGCCCGCGTAGAAACGACGCTGGACGTAGTGCAGCAGCTGCCCGCCGAACTTCAAACTGTGGCGTCCCTTCAGCCACGTCAGCTTCTCGTTGATCTGATAGGTCTTGTCGAGCGTGTCCGTGTTGCTGGCGCCCGCACCGATAGCGCTCAAGCCGCTGCCAAACCCGATCGAACTGAGGCCGGCAATCGGCTGACCCCCGCCAATGCCGAACGTCGCATTGGCATTGCCAATCCCGGCCCAGTCGAAGACTCCCGATACGATGGCGATCTGGTTGTAACCGACGAGCAGCTCGTTGACGAGCGACGGTCCGAAGATGCGGTTCCAGTTGAATGCCATGTTCCGGAACGGCGAGTCGGTCAGACTGCCCAGCAACAGTGAAAATGCCCGCTTGTCGTTTCTGGACTCGTACTCGGCCATGGAAAACCGTCCGAAGATCTTGTCGTGTGCCGACGCGCTCCAGTCGACGCGCGCGTCCGCCTGGTGCGCCCGGTTGGCCGTCAGGGTCTCGCCCACAAAATTGCCCGTCACACCGCTCACGTTCCGGTTGGGCAGGGGGTAGAGCGCCGCATTGCCAAGAATCTGCCGCGCAATCGGACTGATCCGGCTCGCGGGGACCTGATTGCCCGGAAACGCCTGGCCGGTCAAGGGATCCCGCAGGGTTCCTGGCAGGCTCGAGAGGTCGCCGCGCCGCCAGGATTCCGGCGCGACCGAGAGCGTCTCGAACCCCGGCGCGTCGAACCGCGTGCCCTGGTAGTCGGCGAAGAAAAACACTTTGTTCTTCATGAGCGGCCCGCCAAACGTGCCTCCGTAGATGTCCTGCCGGCGTTCCGGCTTCGGCGCATTCGAGCGGTTGTTCGACCAGGAATTGGCGTCCATCGTGCTGTTCCGGTAAAACTCGAAGACGTTCCCCCTGAACCGGTTGGAGCCGGATTTGATGACGTTGCTGATGACGGCGCCGGCCACGTTGCCGGTGTCGGCCGCGTAGTTGTTGGTCTCGACGCTGATCTGGGCCAGCGCATCCGGGCTTGGCTGATACGCCACCAGGTTGTCGATCGACTCGTTCATGTCGACGCCATCGATGGTGTAGTTGTTGGTCTGTTCCCTGTTGCCGTTCACGTACGGCCGCCCGCCGCCGAAATTGCGGGCGCCCGTGAACGAGGCG
>JBKJRJ010000445.1:0-16172 GCA_046594705.1 Vicinamibacterales bacterium | reverse complement strand
GTACTTGCCGACCACGAACTCGGCGCGCCGGATCGGCTTGGCGAACAGCGGATACGCGCTGCGGCGATCGACTTCCTTCGACACCAGGCTGATGCCGACGAAAATCGCGATGAAGAGTCCGAACAGCGAGGTTGCCGCAAGACCGAGGTCCTTGATGATCTTGACGTCCTGGCCGGCGGTGAGCTGGCCAATTATGAGGGACGCCGCCACCAGCAGCACCGCGAAGAGGAGCAGGTTGTAGAACACGCGGTCGCGGACCGACTCGCGGAAGACCGCCACCGCCACCGAGCGGACGGCATTCATCGCGGCGCCCTCGTCCTGGCGCCGTCGCCCATTTCGGCGACGCGCCGCAGGAACACGTCCTCGAGCGTTTCACGCAGCGGGTTGACGGAAATCAGCACGGCGCCGGCGGCGGTGAGCTCGCGCACCAGATCCTCGGGCCGCGCGTCGCGCGGCAGGTCGATCACGTAGCGGTCGCCGTCCACCGCCAGCACGCGCGTGGCGCCCGGCCGCACGCGCTCGAGCGCCGCGGACGGCACCCCCGACATCACCACCTCCCAGCCCTGGATCGCGAACTCCTGGAGCTCGGTCAGGCGCCCGGCGGCCGCCAGCCGTCCTTTCGCCACGATTGCGACCTGGCTGCACAGCGCCTCCGCGTCGGACAGGATGTGGGAGCTGAAGAAAATCGTGCGGCCCTGGTCGCGCAGTTCGAGGATCAACGCGCGGACATCACGGCGCCCGATCGGGTCGAGTCCCGACATCGGCTCATCGAGGAAGAGCACCTCCGGGTCGTTGAGGAGCGCCTGGGCGAGGCCGACGCGCTGGAGCATGCCTTTGGAGAATTTTCGCAGCGCCAGCCGGCGCTCGGCGCCGATCCCGAGCCGATCGAGGCTGGCGGCAATGCGCTGCCGCCGCGCCACGGCCGGCATGCCGAACAGCCGGCCGTAATAATCGAGCAGCTCCTCGGCGGTCAGGTGATCGTAGAAATAGGGATTCTCGGGCAGGTAGCCGATGCGCCGGCGGATTGCGACGTCTCCCACCGGCCGGCCGAGGATCTCCGCGCCGCCGCTGGTCGGGAAGACGAGCTGCATCAGCAGCTTCAGCGTGGTGGTCTTGCCGGCGCCGTTCGGCCCGAGGAACCCGAACACGTCACCCGGCGCGACCTCGATCGACAAGCGGTCCAGCGCGCGGTACGGCCGGGGACGCCAGAACCCGACGTGGTAGTCCTTGGACAGCGCACGCGTGCGGATGGCCGCCTGCGTCATTTGAGTGGCGCGGCGGCCTTCTTCAGCTCCAGCTCAATGGCCGCCTCGACGTATTGCGGCGGCAGACCGCCGCCCGGGATGCGCTTGCCGTTGATGAAGAACGTGGGGGTCGAGGTGACCCCGAGCGTGCTACCGGCGGCGACGTCGGCCTTCACGTCGGCAATCGCCTTGGGGTATTCCGCGGTGAAGTCGGTAATCCCGCCGATCTCCGCGGCGGCGCTCCGCACCGTCGACGGGCTGAGCTCGGCCTGGTGCAGGAACAGCCACTCCGTCAGCTTGTCGAAGGTCCCCTTGGACCGCGCCATGACCACGGCGGCCGCGGCGTCACACGACGCAGGGTGCATCTGCGCCGACAGGCTCGAATTACAACTCGAGTTGAGCGGATAGTGCTTGAGCACGACCCTGAGATCGGATGGTCGCCCGGCGTACTTCTCGAAAATCGGCTTGAGCGAGAAGTACTGCACGCGGCACTGCGGACACTGGAAGTCGGCAAACTCCACCACCATCACCCGCGCGCCGTCGTTGGCGATGGGAAAGTTCTCGATTCTCGGCTGCAGATCCCACCATTGCTGGAAGTCAGCGGTTTCCTTGGCCGTCAGCAGGGGGAGGGGCGCCGCGACCGGACGGACTTCCTCGCGCGGGAACGCGTTGGCCCCCCACGCCGCGCCGGCGACGAACAGCAGCGCGAGGATGAGTGCGGCAGGTGTGGTCACCAGCAGCCGCAGGTCGCGCACCGTCCTGCCGGGCAGCTTCGCCATCGGCACCGAGCTGGCACCGCCGGAAATCACGAAGACGCCGATCACCGCGATGTAGGTGACGACGCACAGCGGGCAGATCTCCTTGAGGATGAAGACGGAGGCGTACGCCAGGTAGAGCACAACCGCGAGCGCCAGCGTCGAGCCCGCGAAGATGTAGGTCGGCACGCTGTCCTGGATCCGGCTCTTGCCGCGACCGCCCCAGAGCAGCAGCAGCACCCAGGTGAAGAACAGGATGCCGCCAACGGCGACCGGCACTCCCGCGATCGACCCATAGCGGCTCAGATACGCCGCCTTACACGACACCGTCGCACTGATGTCGCAGAAGCTCGAGTAATCGGGGTTCTTGACCAGGTGGTAGTGGACGTAGGTCGCCGCGGTCGACGCGCCGAGACCGAGCAGCGCGAACGCAATCAGGAGTTTGCGGGCCAGTGCGGACATGGGATGCGTTGATTCTAAGGCCTAAAGCCCAAAGCCTAAAGCCCAAAGCCTATTTGATCTCCCCGCCGTGGCCGGCGGCGCCGGTCTCACCGAGGTTACCCGTGTAGGTCTGCTGGTCGTCGAGGTAGATGACACGGTCGGCGTTGACGCCATAGAAATGGATACCGGTGATGCCTGGCTTGACCGGGTCCGCGGTTGCGGCGTAGCCATGGGCCGGCACGGTGCCGTTGCAGGCCGGCGCGCCCGATTCGAGCGGCTTGGCAGCCATCTGAAACAGGTAGCCCGACTTCTCGAAGGCCTCCGCACCGGTGAGATCGGGACTGAGGAACCCGTGGCCCGTCGAGGGCACCGGCATCGCCAGCGCGGGCAGCGTGCTCGCGTATTTGAGGTTGCCGCACGTCATCGCGAACTGCCATTGCGCCGCGGCGATTGATCGCAGCGATGCCAGCGCCGACGCGTCGTTCCCTCTGGCCTGCATGCCGCGGAACTGGTTGAACGCAATAGCCAGCAGCACCGCGATGATCGCGAGGACGATCATCAGCTCGATGAGCGTGAAGCCCCCTGCGGTGGCCGTGGCCGCCTTGGGGTGCCGGGACCTCGACCATCTTGAGGCTCGCGACACGCCGGCCAGGATAAGGAGCACAGCCGTCATTCCTGAAAGGGTTAGACCGATCACCAGCTCGCGCGGCCGGTACGAAAACCGTATCACGTGCCGGCCGGGCGGAAGGGCGACCGCGCGGTAGCGCCCATTGGCGCGCCCGATCGCCGCGGGCATGCCGTCCACGGCGGCGGTCCAGGAGGGGTCATACGAATCACGCAGCACCAGGAGCCCCCCCTGCCCCGCGGAGGCCTCGATCGCGACGTGCGACGCGCGGTCCTCCACGATACGCGCGAATGGCGACTCGTAGGGCCCGACCGTTCCGGACGCGGCCGGCATCGCCGCGAGACGCGCGGACTGGTCGGCCGCCGCCGGGTCGAACAGGGCATCCCGCTCCCATTCCGGATCGGGCGGTGCTGGCGCCACCTGCACGGACGAGGCGATGAACGCGCGCGACGCCCCGGGATCGCACTCGAACACCCGCATGTTCCAGCCCGGAACGTCGGCAACCGGCCGCCACTGCCGCGATTCCGTCCGTGGCAGGATGCAGCGCCGGACCCCGCTACGGCGCAGGAACGCGGCACGCTCGGCGGGCCCGGCCCGTTCGAACCGTTTGACGGTCGCCTCGTACTCCGCCGGCCAGAGATACGGCAGGTCGTACGACAGCGCCTCACGCACGCGCCAGCCCGACGGCGCCATCGGCAGCTCCGCGTTGAGCGCCATGCGCCCCTCGACCGCCGTGCTCTCCGCAGGAATCTGCCACGACGCGGTGGCGTCGGGGTCGTTGCGGTTCATGAACCCGCGGACGCGGCCGCCGATGTAGACCCGCTGGGGACCGGCCGACGCGGTGTACCAGGCGGGAGGCGAGAGCTTCGCGATGTCGGCGGTGAGGTTCACGCCGGCATTGGCCACGAGCAGATCCGCGCAGGTGCCGGCAAACAGCGCCGCCGCCGCGAGCCCCCTACGCCGGGTGGCGGCCATCAGCAGGCACCCGGCCAGCAGGAGCAGGGACGCCCGCGCGAGCAGCGGCGGCGCGACGCGCGCGAGAAACGCCGCTCCAGCCGCGGGGTCCTTCAGGTGCGCGCTCACCGCTGCCGCATGCGCCGTCCCCCGCGCCATGTCGGGCATCAGCAGCGCGCCGAGCGACAGGAGCAGCCCGACGAGCGCCAGGCTTCCGCATGAAAGTGGCAGCCACGAGAGTACCCGGGACGGGTCACGTCCCTCGTTCTCCGCCATCCTGGGGCCTTCGTCCGGGCGAGCCTCCTGACGCCGTCGCAGCGCCGCGTAGCCCTCAGCGGCAAGCACCGCGACCGCGAAAAGACTGATGACGATGTACTTCACGGGAAAGCGGAAATACATCAGCGGCGGCAACAGGCGCCGCGCGATCGGGTAGAGCGGCGTATAGCCCCCGAGCGCCGCGGCAAGGAAGCACAGCGCGACCGCCACCCAGAACGCATTCCGCCGCCCTCGTGTCGCCGCCCCCAGCAGCGCCAGCAGGAGCACGAACGGGCCGATGTACACCGAGTAGAAGAACGGGTCGCGGCCGAAATTGAGCGCCTCCATCCAGGGCAGGTCCGCCAGGAACGCGCCGGAGTAATTGCCGAACAGCGAGGGCGCGACCGTCTCCCACAACGAGAAGGGATGCAGTGACCAGAAATCGGGGGTCGCGAGGGCGCCGCGATGCGCCCGCATGCCCGCCACGGCCGTCGGCACGAGCTGCCCCGCCGCCAGCAGCGCCCCGGCGGCGAGCGCGACGACGACGGTGATCGTCCGCTGCAGCGCCGGGATCTCCCGCCTGACGGCGAACGCCGCGGCACTCGAGGTGGCGAACCCGGCGTCCGCGCTCGCCCCACCTGTGGCGTCCGCCGGCTCGCGGAAGCATGCATACGCGGCCGCCAGCGCTCCCGTGGACGCCCAGGTGACCGGCTCGCCGCAGAGTGCCTGCAGCGCGAAGAGTATGGCGAGCGTCGCGAACCGGTGGCCGGCGCCCCTCGCTCGTCGATCGTCGAGGCGGCTCACGGCCCAGAGGACCCACGGCATCAGCGCGACGGACCACGACAGGTTCGGCGTGTTGAGCATGGACACGACGGGGCCCGACAGCGCGAAGACGCAAGCGCCGAGCGCGCAGGCGGCGTCCGGCACCCGGCGCCGCAGAAACAGGAACATCCCCAGCGCCGCCAGCGGCAGCGGCAGCGCGACCCAGAGATTGAAGGACACGACGTCGGAGGGCAGCAGGCGCACCGCCAGGGTGACCGGCATCAGCAGCTGGTTGAGCGCGTCGGCGATCGCCGACTGCCCCCCTGCAACGTAGGGATCCCACCACGGGGCCTCACCCCCGAACAGGGTGTGCCTGAGCCAGAGATGACGCGACCAGAAGAAGAAGGAGAGGTCGCGGATGAAGAAGATCTTGCGTGTGGTGACGAGGCCGAGGACGGGAACGAACGACAACGCGAGCACGAGGACCGGCCAGCGACGCGCCCGGACCTCACGCATCCTGCGTGCGCCGCGCACCGCGTGCAACCGCAAGGGCCAGCCCCAGCGCCGTCACCGCCGTGATCCCGGCGCCCAGATACAGCCGTCGCGGGCGGTAGACGAAGCTCACGACGTGCTCCCCCGCGGTCAGGTGGACGGCCCGGAAGAGCGCGTTGCCGCGCATCAGCGGCGCGGGCACCCCGTCGACGTCGACGGACCAGTCCGGGTTGTAGGTGTCGAGCAGCACGAGATAGCCGTCCGCCGCGAGCCCAGCCCGGATGACGACCCTGTTCAGGCCGTCCTCGACGAAGGTGGCGTACGGCGCGACACCCGGTCCAGGCGTGCCGGCCGCCGGCGGGGGCCGTTCGCTCACGAGCACGCCCTTGGACGGATCGAAGCGCTCCTGGAACATCCCCTCGAGCTGCCACGCGACGTCCTGCCCCATCAGCGCGTCGGGCACCACATAGGTGCGCCGGGCGCCGGGATTGAAGTCGTACAACTGCAACTGCTCCACCCCGGCGAGCCGGGCGATCGGCGTGGCCCCTGGGAACGGCGGCGTCGGCAGGATGGCGAAGCGCGTCCCGACGCGTTCGAGGTAGCGCAGCCGATCCTCCCGCGGCGCGTACTTGAACCGCCCGACCGCGCGCGCGAAATCGAGCGGCCATAAGAGTGGCAGGTCGTAGGACAGCGACTCGCGCAGGCGCGGGCCGGACGGACTGAAGACGAGTTGCGACACGACCAGGTGGCGCTGTTCCAGCTGCGAGAAGCGATCGTCCGGAAACGAGGCGTACTTCGGCGCGTCGATGTCGAAGACGTTGACGTAGCCCTCGATGCGGCCGCCCACGTAGACGCGCTCGTGCATGTCGCGCGGAATGCTGTTCAGCCACGCCGGTGCGCCCAGCAGCTTCGCGTCGAGCGTCGGGTTGACGCTGCTATTGGACGCGAGCAGGTCGACCGTCGCAACGATGGCAAATACGCGCAGCGCCAGGCGGCGCTCGCGGCGGGTCGAGGCGGCGATCGCGAGCAGGAACGTGGCGGCGATCAGCTTGAGCAGCAGCGCGGTGAGGAGCGGGCGGGCCCGGAACAGCAGGAACTCGGCCCCCTGGATCGGCGACGGCACACCGGCCCATACGGCCAGGCGGTAGAACCCGTGGATGGGCATCGTCGGCGCGACCAGCACCCACGCGATCGCCACGTAGGTGACCAGCGCACCGGCGCCGGCGGCGATCAAGACGATGCGGACCGCGCGGCGCGGCGCGTCCCCGGCGAGCAGCGACTGCAGCGCAACAGCCGCGAGCGTGGCCAGCCCGAACGATGCGAGCGACAGGTACTTGACCGGGAAGCGGAACGTGCGCAGCGGCGGCACGAGCGCCTGGAGCGCCGGGTAGATCGGGGTATGCGGGCCAAGGGCCGCGACGGCGCACGCCGCGACCACCACGGTCCAGAACACGGTCCGCGGCCGCCCCGAGAGCATCGCGACCGCCGCCAGCAGCAGCACCGGCACGCCGATGTACATCGTGTAGTAGAACGGATCGCGGTTGCTGTTGAGGGCCACCATCCACACCACCTCGCGCATGTTGGAGTGGAAGTAGTCGCCGAAGAAGTGCGGCACCAGCAGCTCAAAGAGTGCGAGCGGATGGAACGCCCAGAAGTCGCTCGCCTCCATCGTGGAGCGCATCGACTCGCGGCCGGCGGCCACCATCGGCACGTACTGGATCGCCGACAGCAGCAGCCCCGCGACCGACGCGACCGCGACGAGCGAGACGCCGCGGACGTCGCGCCAGCGGCCGATGACCGAGATGGCATAGGCGGCGGCGATCGCCATCGTCGCCGCGAGCGTCACCGGCTCGCCGGCGAGAGCCTGGCACGAGACGATCACCGCAAGGAGCGCCGTGGCACGCGCGGTGCGGCGCTCGAAGACGCGCTCCACCGCCCAGAAGACGTACGGCACCGCGGCGACCGACCACGAGAGATTCGGGAAATTCGTCGTCGAGACGATCGGCCCGGACACCGCGAACACCACGGCGCCGAACGCCGACGCCGGCGGCGACACGTGGCGGCGCAGGAACAGATACGTCCCCAGTGCGCAGAGCGGAATCGGCAGCGCGATCCACGCGTTGTAGGCCACGACCTCCGGGAGCAGCAGCCGGATCGCGAGCGACGGCAGATGGAAGAGCTGGTAGAGGGCGTCGTTCACCGCGGGCTGGCCGTTCGCGGCATACGGGTCCCAGAACGGGAACGATCCGGAGTAGATGCTGTGGCGGACGAAGAGAAACCGGGAGCGGAAGGCGATCAGGAGATCGCGAACGAAGAAGATGTTGGACAGCGTGAACAGGCCGGCGACTGGGATCGTCGCGAGCGCGAGCGCGAGCGTCGGCCAGAAGCCGCGGGGGGGCGTGCGCATGAACCCGGACGGCTATTGTATCGGCGTTCCTCCCGAGGGTGCGGACGTATCGCTGCCGGCCGCGCCCATCGCGCTGGTGCCCTGCCAGATCGTGCCGCTGGTGTTCGTGAAGAAGTGCCGGGTGCCGGTCGTGGCCGTCATCGGGTCGGCCCAGACGTGAAAGCCCGAGGCGAGGTTCGTCGCGCCGTTGCAGGCCGGGTTGCCGCCCGACGCCGCCGTGCCGGAGAGCGAGACCATGTAGCCGCTCTTGGTCACGCTGGGCGCCTGCGCGAGGTCGGGACTGAGGAACGCCGAGCCGCCCAAGGGGCCGGTGCCGAGCGTATCGAGCGCCTGGGCGTAGCGGCCACCGGCGCAGCTCGCGGAGAACGTGCCCTGCGCGCTGGTGATGGCGCGCAACGACCCGATGGCCCAGGCTTCGTTGCCGGAGATGCGTGCGCGCACGAGACCGGGGATGGCGATGGCAGCGATGATGCCGATGATCGCCACCACGATCAACAGCTCGATGAGCGTGAATCCCGCCGAGCGTCGAAAGTTCATGACGGCGTAACCCCGGTTACCGCGAAAAAAAAGAGGAAGACAGAACCCGGTGCCCCGTCTTCCGCCATCGTGCTGAATGACTGTCGCGGGTTACTGAATCGCGGCCGCCGGGGACGCCGGGGTCGCCGCGTCGGTCATGGTCGACAGGCTGGCCGTGCTCTGCCAGATCGTGCCGGTCGTGTTGGTGCCGAAGTAGCGCGTGCCGGTCGAGGTCGAGACCGGGTCGGCCCAGGCGTGATAGCCCGAAGCCAGCGCGGTCGCGCCGTTGCACGCCGTGCCGGTCGCGCTGCTGCCCGCCATCGAGACGGCGTAGCCGCTCTTGGTCGCCGTCGCCGCGGCCCCGAGGTCAGGGCTGATGAACGCCGAGCCGCCCGAGGGGCCGGTGCCGAGCGTGTCGAGCGCCTGCGCGTAGAGACCGTTCGCGCAGCTCGCCGCGAACGTCGACTGCGCGGAGCTCACCGCACGCAGCGAACCGATCGCCGACGCCTCGTTGCCGGAGATGCGGGCCCGCAGCAGACCGGGGATCGCGATCGCCGCGATGATGCCGATGATCGCCACGACGATCAGCAGCTCGATCAATGTGAAACCCTTCTGATTACGAACTCTCATTGCATTCTCCCTGAAGTTGTTGGCGCGACCCGTATGACGATTCCGCCAAGCGTAGGTGCACACACCTCAAAAGCAACGGCGGTGCCAGCCGTTGCCGTGGCGTCATGAATCGCTAACATGTTCTGTTAAAAGGAGATCTGTCTATTACAAACCGGCCTATCTTGACGACAATTGTCGGGGTGACATTCGTTGTCAGGCCGGACTGACGAGGAAGTGTCGTGCGGCCCTGGGCTGCCGCGAACAAAAAAAGGCCGGACTCGCCTGTTCGGCAAATCCGGCCCTCCCCGTCACCTCGCGGAGATAACTCTGGTACGCGGAGCCTTCGGTCCGCGAACCCTGTACTTACTGAATCGCGGCCGCCGGGGACGCCGGGGTCGCCGCGTCGGTCATGGTCGACAGGCTGGCCGTGCTCTGCCAGATCGTACCGGTCGTGTTGGTGCCGAAGTAGCGCGTGCCGGTCGACGTCGACACGGGATTCGCCCAGGCGTGATAACCCGAGGCCAACAAGGTCGCGCCGTTGCACGCCGTGCCGGTCGCGCTGCTGCCCGCCATCGAGACGCTGTAGCCGCTCTTGGTCGCCGTCGCCGCGGCCCCGAGGTCAGGGCTGATGAACGCCGAGCCGCCCGAGGGGCCGGTGCCGAGCGTGTCGAGCCCCTGCGCGTAGAGACCGTTCGCGCAACTCGCCGCGAAGGTGGACTGCGCGGAGCTCACCGCGCGCAGCGAACCGATCGCCGACGCCTCGTTGCCGGAGATGCGCGCCCGCAGCAGGCCCGGAATCGCAATCGCCGCGATAATGCCGATGATCGCCACGACGATCAGCAGCTCGATGAGTGTGAAGCCCTTCTGGTTGCGCATGATTGAAATCCTCTATCCTCACGAAGTTGACGTTTACGAATGATGTCTGAGCCATCAGAGAGCAAGGGTGGTGCCGAGGCTCTCTGTTTCCGGCTGTCGCTGGCAACCCATTTGCGGAGAACAGTTTAGCGATAGGCATGCGGCGAATTCAGGACGTCATGGTGACACTAATTGTCCGGGGTGACATTCTGGGGCCTGACCGGCCCGCGTAAAATTGTCATCGCGGTGGCGTCGCGTTGGGCTATTTCAGGTTGTACTTTTTCATGTAGTACCGGAACGAGCGGAACGTCATGCCGAGCAGCTCCGCCGCCTTCACCTTGACGCCGTTCGAGCGCCGCAGCGCTTCCGCGATGTATTCGCGTTCGAGGTGCTGCACGTGCTGTTCGAGGTCGAACCCCTTCTCGGGGAGCGACGCCGATGAGGAGCCGCCGCCCGCCGACACCATCGCGGCCATCGGCGCGCCCGCGGCGCTGCGCGGCGCATCGGGCAGGCTTTCGGGAAGAATCGACGGCGTGCGCTCGAGCGCCACGGCCCGCTCCATCGCGTTCTCGAGCTCGCGCACGTTGCCGGGCCACGTGTGCGCCTGCAGACAGGCCATGGCCGCCCCGGAGATGCCGATAATCGCCTTGTTCATCTGCGCGGCGAACTTCGCGACGAAATGTTCGGCCAGCAGCGGCACATCGTCGATGCGCTCGCGCAGCGACGGCAGGCGCACCGGGATGACGTTGATCCGGTAGAACAGATCCTCGCGGAACTGCCCGTCGGCGACCATCTTCGCGAGATCGCGGTTGGTGGCGGCGATGATCCGGATGTCGGCCTCGACTTCGTCGTTGCCGCCGACCCGGCGGAATTTGCGTTCCTGGAGCACGCGCAGGATCTTGACCTGCAGCATCGGGCTCATCTCGCCGATTTCATCCAGGAAGATCGTGCCCTTGTCGGCGATTTCGATCAGCCCCTTGCGGTTGCCGTCGGCCCCGGTGAAGGAACCGCGCATGTGCCCGAACAGCTCCGAGTCGAGCAGCGTCTCGGTCAGCGCGCCGCAGTTCACGGCGACGAAGGGACGGTCGCAGCGCGGCGACTGGACGTGGATGGCGCGCGCGACCAGTTCCTTGCCGGTGCCCGACTCCCCCGTGATCAGGACGGTGCTGCCGGTCGGCGCGATGGTCTCCACCATCTCGAACACCCGGAGCATCGCGCTACTGCTGCCGATGATGTTGGTGAACTGGTTCGCGGAGTGCATCGCCCGCTTCAGCAGGACGTTCTCCTGCTGCAGGCGCTTGCGATCGAGCTCCTTGCGGATGCGGAAGCGCAGCACTTCGGTGTTGAACGGCTTCTCGACGTAGTCGTTAACGCCGAGCTCCGCCACGCCGCGGAGGAGATCGGGCGAACCGTAGGCCGTAATCATGATCGCGATCACCGCGGGGTTGATGCCGCGCGCGTGCCGCAGCACTTCGAGCCCGTCCACGTCGGGCATGCGCGCGTCCGAGACCACGAGGTCGAATTGCCGCGCGTCGAGCAGCGCGATGGCGGCCCGCCCGTTCTCGGCAACGGTGACCTCGTGCCCCTCCCGCTTCAGCAGAATCGCGAGCATCTCACGCATCGATCGCTCGTCGTCCACCACCAGGATGCGGGCGGATTGGCCGGCCGCATCCTTGCGCTCCGGTGTCACGATGGCCATGTCAGGCGTCCTTCCGCCGGACGTCGGCCAGGGCCCACTGGTAGGCGGTGTCTGTCTTCCCCATCGGCAGCGCGACCTCCACGCTCGTTCCCTTGCCGCGCTGCGAAGTCACCCGGACCTCGCCGCCGTAGTCGCTCGCGATGCGATGCACGATCGAGAGCCCGAGCCCGGTGCCGTTGGCGAAGCCGCCGCGGAACGGCTGGAAGATCCCGTCGACGTCCTCCGGCGCGATGCCCACCCCCTCGTCGTCGACGCCGAGCACAATCTCCTGGCCGTCGCCGCCGGCTGCCGCGACGGCCTGCACCCGGAGCCGCAGCTGACCGCCCTCCGGCATCGCGCGCAGGCCGTTGGTCGCCAGGTTCCAGACCACCTGCCGCAGCTGGGCTTCGTCGGCGCGGTAGACCACCACCTCGTCGGGCACCGCCACCACGATCGAATGGCGCTCGGTGACCTCGGCGCTGTTCTCGAGCAACCGGGCGGTGTCGGTGACGATCTGGCGCACGTCCAGGTCGGCCACCGCCGTCCGTTGCGGTTTCGCGAACGACAGGAAGTTGCGGATGGTGTCGTTCAGGCGATCCGACTCCCGCAGGACAATGTCCATCAGCTGCGACTGATCCGCCGTCAGCGGCAGCTCGTCGCGCAGGATCTGGATCGAGCCGGCCATCGACGCGAGCGGATTGCGGATCTCGTGCGCGATGCCGGCGGCCATCTCACCGACCGCGGCGAGCCGCTGCTGCACCCGCGCCTCCCGATCGCGCTTCTTCAGCTGGGTGACGTCCTGGAAGGTGAACAGGAAGCCGCTCTCGCCCCGCGGGGTCAAGAGCGGCGCGCTGGTCATGCCCATCTCGATCTGCCGGCCGTCCCACCGGTGGAATCCGAACTCATGCCGCTGCGGTCCCGACGGGACGGCGCCGTGAATGAAGAGCTTCAGGAAGCTCTCGGGCAGCTGCAGGATGTCGGCGGCCAGGCGCCCGACGACGTCGGTCGCCGCCAGGGCGGTGATCGACTCCGCGGCGCGATTGAAGGTCAGCAGGCGTCCCGCCATGTCGCAGGTCGCCAGGCCGCTCGTCAGGCTGTCGATGACGTGCTGGTTGAACGCCTGGAGGTCCGCGAGCTGGGTCGAGGCTTTTTCGAGCTGGGCTCCGGTTCGCCGCAGCCCCTCTGCCAGGTAGCCGCTGAGGCTGGCGACCGCCAGGAAGCCGAACACGTTGAGGCCGACGGTGAAGATCGCCACCCGCAGAGCGGGGAGCGCGTCGGGCGGTGCGCCCAGCGGCAGCAGGGCCGGCGCCTCATACTGCGAGAGCACCAGCGCCGCGTACAGCAGCGAGCTCAGCGCGCTGACCATCAGCCCGCCGCGCCACGACTGCACCGTGCTGGCGGCAATGATCGGCAGCGTATAGAGCGACGCGAAGTAGCTGGTAACGCCGCCGGTCAGGTGCACGATCGCCGACACGATCAGCGCGTCGCACGCGACCTGGACGTCGACCAGCCAGGGGTGCCGGTCCACGAAGGGCAGCGTCAGCGTCCACACCACCGTCAGCGCGTAGGTCAGCCCGATCAGGGCGAAAAACGGATCGATCGGGAACGACCCGGGCGACTTGAGCTGGATCAGGATCGCCGAGCCGAGCAGTAGCGTAATGACGCCGGCGCGGCCGCCGATCAGCCACAGCAGCTTCCGCCGCAGCACGGTGGGTGTAGACATCAGTGATCAGTAGTCAGTGGTCAGGCGCCGGTTGCCGGTCAGTGGCTCCGTCGGCTCCATCTGGCAACGCTTTCCTACGTCATCTTGCTGATCAGGTCGAAGATCGGCATGTACATCGCGATGACGATGCCGCCGACGACGCCACCGAGCACGGCGATCATGATCGGTTCCATCAGCGTCAGCAGTCCGGCGACCGCCGTGTCGACTTCTTCTTCGTAAAAGTCCGCGATCTTCGACAGCATCGCGTCGAGCGCGCCGGTGGTTTCCCCGACGTTGATCATCTGGACCACCATCGACGGGAACACGTTGGTCTCGCGCAGAGGAGCCGAGATGGTCTCGCCGCGCTCGATGCTGGTACGCGTCTTCTGGATGGCTTCCTCGATCACGGCGTTGCCGGCCGTGCGCGCGGTGATGTCGAGGCCGTCGAGGATCGGCACGCCCGACGACAACAGGGTCGACAGCGTGCGGCAGAACCGCGCCACGGCGATCTTGCGCATGATCATCCCGAGGATGGGCAGCTTCAACACGATCGAGTCGATCACGTAGCGCCCCGCGGTGGTCGCGTAATACTGCTTCAGCCCGTAGAGACCCAGCGCAATGCCGATGATGATCAGCGGGCCGTAGGCGACCAGGTTGTTGCTGAGGATGATGACGACGCGCGTCGGCATCGGCAGCTGGGCGCCCAGGCCGGCGAACAGCTGCGCGAACGTCGGGATGACCTTCCACAGAATGGCCGCCACGACGACCGTCGCGATGACGATGACGGCGATCGGGTAAATCATCGCCGACTTGACCTGGCCCTGCAGCTTGACGTTCTTTTCGATGTAGACGGCGAGCCGCTTCAGGATGGTGTCGAGGATGCCGCCGGCCTCGCCGGCGGCGATCATGTTCGAGTAGAGCGTGTCGAACGCCCGCGGGTGCTTCTTCATCGCGTCGGCGAGCGCGGCGCCCGACTCGACGTCGGACCGTACCGCCAGGATGACCTCGGAGAAGCCTTTGTGCGGCTCCTGCTTGCCCAGGATGTCGAGGCACTGCACCAGCGGCAGGCCGGCGTCGATCATGACGGAGAACTGCCGCGTGAAGATGGCGAGGTTCTTCGACGGGGCCGCCGGCCCCTTCTTCCCCGTCTTCAGCTTCGGCTCCGCCTTCGCCTTCGCCGCCTTGGCAGGGTCGATGCGCGTCACCTGGATCTGCTCGCGGCGAAGCCCGGCGATGGCCGCGTCAATGGTGTCGGCGGCGCGTTCGCCGGTGACGGTCTGACCCGTCCGCGTCCGTCCGCTGTAGGCAAAGGTAGGCATGGATCTCTGGCCCTTGGCTGGTTACCGGTTCAACGGCGGCCGCGTCGGCAGTCCCGCGCCCGGCCGGTTCATTCCCGCGCCCGCCACCACGCCGGTGCCGCGCGCGATCATCTGCTCCAGCTCGTCCTTCAGCGACGACGCGTTCATCGCCGCCTCGAGCGTGATGAGACGCTTCGAATAGAGCGTCGCCAGCGACTGGTTCATCGTCTGCATGCCGAGCTTCTCCTGCCCGGTCTGCATCGACGAGTAGATCTGGTGCACCTTGTCGTCGCGGATCAGGTTGCGGATGGCGGGGTTGGGCACCAGGATTTCGAGCGACACGACGCGACCCTTGCCGTCGGCGCGCGGCAGCAGCGACTGGCAGACGATCCCTTCGATCACCAGCGACAGCTGGGTGCGGATCTGCCCCTGCTGGTGCGCCGGGAACACGTCGATGATGCGATTGATGGTCTGCGCCGCGGAATTGGTGTGCAACGTGGCGAACGTCAGATGCCCGGTCTCGGCGATGCGCAGCGCCGACTCGATCGTCTCGAGGTCGCGCAACTCGCCGATCAGCACGACGTCGGGGTCCTCGCGCAGCGCCGCGCGCAGGGCCGCGGCGAAGCCATGAGTGTCCTGGTGCACTTCGCGCTGGTTGACCAGGCAGCCCTTGTGCTGGTGCACGAATTCGATCGGATCCTCGATGGTGAGGATGTGCTCGTGCCGCTCGGTGTTGATCTTGTCGATCATCGCGGCGAGCGTGGTCGATTTACCCGACCCGGTCGGGCCGGTGACCAGGACGAGGCCGCGCGGCCGATCGGCGAGGTTGGCGAGCACCAGCGGCAGCCCGAGCTCGTTGAAGCCCTTGATGACCTCGGGGATGACGCGGTAGACCGCCGCGACCGCGCCGCGCTGGTTGAACACGTTGCAGCGGAACCGCGCGATGCCGCGGATGCCGAACGAGAAGTCCAGCTCCATCGATTCCTCGAACCGCTTCTTCTGCGCGTCGGTGAGCACGCTGTAGGCCAGGTTCTTGGTCTCGGCCGGCCCGAGCGACGGCAGGTCGAGCGGCTTGAGGTGGCCGTGCACGCGGATCTGCGGCGGCGTGTCGGTCGTGATGTGCAGGTCCGAGCCGTTGTTCTCGACGAGCGTCTTCAGCAGTTCCGGCAGTGTGGCCATCTGATCCTTGTCGCTTCCCTACTTGACGGTTTCGCGCGCCACTTCCTCGATGGTGGTGACGCCTTCCATTACCTTGTGCAGCCCGCTGCGGCGCAGCGTGATCATGCCCTCATCGACCGCCTTGCGCCGCAGTTCCAGCGCCGACGCGCCCACCAGAATCAGCTCGCGCAGATCGTCGGTGATCTCCATTACCTCGTAGAGGCCGACGCGCCCCTTGTAGCCCGAGTTGTTGCAGCGTTCGCAGCCCGACCCCTTCTGCGGGATCACCTTGGCGGCCTCTTCCGGGGTGAAGCCCGCGTGCACCAGCGCCTGCGGGTCGTGCGGATGCTCGACCTTGCACTGCGTGCAGAGGCGCCGCACCAGGCGCTGCGCGCAAATCAGGTTGACCGAGCTCGCCACC
>JBKJRJ010000304.1:0-6448 GCA_046594705.1 Vicinamibacterales bacterium | reverse complement strand
ACCGGTAACACGATCGCGGCGTTCGAGTCAGCCGATGGCTTGGCGTGGACGCTGGTGGCGAGCGATACGTTCGTGATGGGTGGGTCGATCGACGTCGGCCTCGCGGTGTCGAGCCATCTCACCGGCGTCAACGCTACGGCGACCTTCGACAGCGTCACCGTGACCACGGAGGCAAGCGTTCCCCCACCGCCGCCGCCCCCACCGCCGCCGGTCAACGCCGCGCCAAGCGTCGAGCTCACCGCCCCCGCAGGCGGCGCGACCGCACTGGCGCCGGCCACCGTTTTACTGGCGGCGACCGCCGCCGACCCTGACGGAACCATCGCGCGCGTGGAGTTCTACGCCGGCGGCACCAGCGTAGGCGTCGCAACCGCGGCGCCTTACAGCGTCGGCGTCGCGACCGCGGCGCCTTACAGCGTCACCTGGACCGGGGTTGCGGCGGGAACCTACAGCCTCACGGCGGTGGCCGTCGACAATCTGGGACTGGCCACGGTGTCAGGCGCGGTGTCGATCACGGTCACGGCCCCGCCGCCGCCGACCGCCCTTCCGGCGGAGTGGTCGAATGCCGACGTCGGGACCGTGCCATTCGCTGGCAACGCCGCTTTCACGAGCGGCACCTACACGGTCACCGGCGCGGGCGCCGACGTGTGGGGCACCGCCGATCAGTTCCACTACGCGTACCGCGCGTGGACAGGCGACGGCACGGTCGTCGCGCGCGTCGTCTCCGAGCAGAACGTGTCGAACTGGGTGAAGGCGGGCGTGATGATCCGGCAAACGCTGGCGGCGGACTCTCCCCATGCGTTCATGCTGGTGTCGCCGGCCAAGGGGACGGCTTTCCAGAGGCGGACCGGCGCCGGGGGCACCACCACCAGCACGCCCGGACCGATGGCCGCCGCGCCGCGGTGGGTCAAGCTGACGCGAGGCGGTGACATCTTCACCGCTTACGATTCGGCGGACGGGGTGATCTGGACGCTGGTCGGGACCGCGACGATTCCGATGGGGACGACGGTATTCGCCGGAATCGGGGTCACGAGCCACAACCCGGGCGCGACCGCGACGGCGACATTCGACGGCGTCACCATCCGCTGATCGGCGAGCCGCGTTACGAGGCGCGAAGCCTGGTGGCACGGGCCTTCAGCGCCGCGGCCAGCGCCTTGAGCCGGCTGGCGTCCACGCCGCTCGCGCTGCCGGCATCCTGGTCGACCTGGCGGGCCACCGCCTCGAGCTGGTCGACGGCAGGATTCGACGCGTCGTCCTTCGCGGTCTTGTCGATCGCGGTCTTCACCGCCGTCGCGCGGGCCGCCGTAATCCCTTTGCTGCGATTCAGCTGGTCGAGCCGCGCGCGCGACACGACCGCGGTCGCCGGCCAGGACGGCTTCGGCTGTTCCTGCGCGTTGAACTCGTCCATCCGCACCAGGCTCGCCGCGTCGATCTCGTTCTGCGAGAGATACTCGCTCGGCTTCAGTTTGAAGATGTCGACACCGCGGGAGATCTCCGACCCGTAGATGCGCCCGTTGTACCAGTAGGTCGACCAGTAGCCGCCGACGATCAACTTGGTGGCGTCGAGCGGGCCGCGGTCGAAGTACGCGATCTCGACCGGGTGCGCCGAGTCGGTGAAGTCGAACACCGACACGCCGCCCTGGTACCACCCCTGGACCATGATGTCGCGCCCGGGAACGGGAATCAGCGAGCCGTTGTGGGCGACGCAGTTCTCGGTCTCGGTCTGCGCCGCGGGCATCTTGAAATAGCCGCGGAACTGCATCTTCCGGTCGACGATGTCGAAGATGGCGTCAGCGCCCCAGGTGAGCTGGTCGGTCGCGCGGCAGCGCGGCGCGGTGCCGCCGCCCCACTCATCGGTGAAGATCACCTTGGTGCCGTCGTTGTTGAAGGTGGCGGAGTGCCAGTAGGCGAAGTTCCTGTCCGACACCGCGTCGAGCCGCTTGGGATTCACGGGATCCGAGATGTCGAGCAGGATGCCGTTGCCGGAACAGGCACCCGCGGCGAGGCCGACGGCCGGGTAGACCGTGATGTCGTGGCACTGGTTGGTCACGCGGGCGGCCTGCGTTCCCGGGCCGCGATCGCCACCTTTCTCGAGTCCGGCAATCGCGCCGCTCTTCTCATCGGCGAAGATGCGCGGCCGGCCGACGATGGCCGCCTTCGCGGGCGCCGCCAGCGGCACCTTGATGACGTCGATGCTGAAAAGGGCGGTGTTGGTGTCTTCCTCGGGCGTCTTGGACGAGCAGCCGGCCAGCTCTTCGCCAGGACGCACATCGCCGGTGCCTGAGCCGTAGATGTAGATGTTTGCGGGATCCCTGGGGTTCGTCACCAGCGTATGCGTGTGCGAGCCGCGGCAGGTCTGGATCGCGGCCACCTGCCTGGGCTTGCTGATGTCGCTGATGTCGAAGATGCGCACGCCGCGGAAGCGCTGGGCGCTCGCCGTCTCCGTCACGCCCTGCGTACCGCAATCCACGCGGCCGCGCGTCTGTTCGACCGACATGAACAGCAGGTTGCCGTGGACCGACATGTCCCCCTGTCCGCCGGGGCAGACCACTGACGCCAGCAGCCGCGGCTTCTTCGGCGTCTCGATGTCGTAGGTGTTGAAGCCGTTGAAATTCCCCACGAACATGTCGGCGCGGCGGAACGCCATGTCCGAGTTCGCGAAGTTGAGACCGCCGCCCGGCGGGGTGGCGGCGGGAGGCGCGGCCGGTAGGGCCGTCGGCGGCGGCGCGGGGTCCGAGGCCGCGGGCGCCGCGGGCGTCGCCGCGGGGGTCGCCGGGGCGGGGGTCGCCGCCGTCGCGGCGCCGGTCGCCGGCACCGCTGCGCTCGGCGTCGAGACGCTGCCCGCAGGCGCCTTCGGATCGTAGAAGCCCTCCGCCCGCGGCATCGTGGCGACCAGCTCCAGGCCCCGCGCCGCCACACCGGCGTCGCGGAAACCGGCCTTCAGTCCCACTCGCGGATCGTTGGTGACGGCGGTCGCCGGTTTGTCCTGGGCGATCCCGGCGATCGCCAGCGCGGCGCAGCAGGCGCCAACCGAAAGCAGGCGCGTGACGACGGACTTCATTTCAGGGGCTCCTTGATCGCGGCGAGCATGCCGCTCATGCGGTCGATTTCCATCTGCTGATCGGAGACGACGTCCGAGGCAAAGGCGTAGATCGTCGAATCCTGCCCGGCGCCGGGCGTCTTGAAGAGTTCCTGCACCATCAGGATGGCGCCGCCGTGATGCTTGATCATGCCCGCGAGGAAGAAGCGGTCGAAATCGAGCCCCTTGAGGCCCGCGAGGCGCGTCATGTCCTCGGGGGTGAGCATGCCGGCCATCATCGGGCCGTGATCCATGCCGGGCATCACCATGCCGGGCATGTGCATCGCGTGCGGATCGGGCGCCTCCGCGCCGTGGTCCCGCAGCCAGCGTTGCATCATCCGGATCTCGTCGGTCTGCGACACCTGGATGCGCAGGCCGAGCTTCTGCATGTCGTCGCTCGCCGTTCGCGTCTTCAGCAGTTCGGTCATGTCGACCGCCTGGGCGTGGTGATGAATCATGCCCTGCATGAACGTGATGTCACCCGGCGTGGCGCCGACCTTCGACAGGTCGCGCGCCTGCTCGGCGCCGACCATGCGGCTTTCCTGGCCGGGCGCGCCCGGCTGGACGATCCCCGGCGCAGCGCCCGTGCGCTGGCCCGTGCGGCATCCGCCGGCGAGGGCGCAGGCGAATCCGGTCAGCAGGATAGCGGTGGTGTGGTGTGCGAATCTGGCCATGCTCCGAGATCGCGTACTCTGACTCCCGCGGCCTGCGGGTGTCAAGCCGATGCAACCCACACGACCATGCAGGTTGCACGGCTGACGCCTGTCTCAGGTCATCGCCATGGGTATGCCCAGCCCGGGTCCGCCAATGTCCGCGGTGCGCATGTAGCCGTCGGTCACCGTGAAGATCCCCGGGAAGCGCCGCGCCCACGGCTCGTTCGCGGCCGGGACATATTGCCGCGCGTTCGCCTCGATGCCGGCCACCGCCGGGACGTGCGCGGAGATCCCGACCGAATGGATCAGGGAGGCCCCGGGACACGTCAAGTCCTGGACGCAGACGAACATCTGGTACTTCCGTGCCGCCGCTGCCATCAGCATCGCCTGGCTCTGCCCCTTGCACGCCTTGAGGGCGACGCCCGTGTAGCCCATCTCGCGCGCCAGCAGCAGACTGTCGAGATCGGTCAGTGACTCGTCGATCACCACCGGGCGGAGCTTTGCGGCCTCGTGCATCACGTTGGCGCGGTGGGCCCGCAGATCGCGCGCGGTCGGCTGTTCGACATACAGGATCCGATCGAAGCCCCCCGGCGAGCCGGCGCGGATCCGGCGGAGCGCGTCCAGCACATAGGCGACATCCGGACAACGCTCGTTGAAGTCGAGACAGTAGGACCAGTCGGTCACCCCGCGGCGGGCCTGCACCGCGGCGGCGATCCGGTCGATCGCGAGCACGCGCTGGACGTCCCACGCGAGGTCCTCGCCGCTCAACTTGATCTTGATGCGCACGAGACCATTGCGCGCGATCCACTCCGGCAGCGTCTCCGGAAGACCGTCTCCCAGCGGGGTGACGACGTCAGCCGCTTCCAGCGGGTCGAGCCCGCCGACGCTGTGAAACAGGGGAATCCGTGCTTGCGGCTTCGGCAGCAGCGCGCGATCCAGGCGTTCGCCGCGAAAGCCGCGACCGAGGTAGCGCGACAGATCGCCCGGCAGCAAGTCAGGCCCGTAGGTGGCGTAGACGTTGCGGCCGTGGACCTTGCCGAACGCATCGTGCATGGCGGCGTCAAACGGGCTCGCCACGACCTGGGTGCAGAGTTTCGGCATCGGCTCGTCCAGCTTCCGCTCCGCCGACACCCCGCGCGCGGCGCGCAGGTACTCGGGTTCGAGCACGTGATTGAGGTCGAGCGGATGGCCGATGTCGCGGCACTCGCTTGTGATTCGCTGAATCCGGCCGGCCAGGTCCTTCATCGCATCGAGCGTCGTGTCGTACGACATCGTCTTCGAGGGAAACGCCCACAGGTTTCCCATCGTCATCGAACCGAACCCGGTGGCGCTCTTTCCGGTCCTGGTCGTGACGCGGCAGTGGACGTTCAGCAGCGTGACGCGATCCACCACGCGGCCACCGAACTTGTAGGGCGCGCGGTAGACGTAGTCCTGGTAGGCGTGGCGAACCTCGTCGATGCGGATGTCCGTCGGCGGCGGCGCCGAGATGGCAAACGGCGCGGCGGCGACGGCCTGCAGAAAACGGCGCCGGGACAGCGTCACGGCCGCAACCCGGCTCCGTAGGCTTCGGCCAGACCTGCCTTCACGAATGCGAGATCACGCGCGGCCGCGGCCAGCATGTTCGCCTGTTCGGCGTCCGGCGTCGCCCCCAACACTTCGTACTCCAGGTGCAGCGACACCGGCCCGTGAAAACCGCTCTTGGCCAGCATCGCGAAATACGATTTCCAATTGACCATGCCCTCGCCCATCGGGCAGTTCTGCACCCGCCACCCGGTTGGCGTCTTCTCCCAGAAAAAGTCCTTCAACGCGATCATCGCGAGTCTCGGCGCCGCGACCTGAAAGGCGCTCCGCCAGCCGCCGTCGCCGCCCTCGACGACCGCATGGCGCACGTCGAAGTAATAGCCCGAGGTTTTGGGATCCATCGAATCGATGATCGGGACGACGTCCCAGACGCCGCCGCCGATGTAGCCGGCGTGGTTGTGAAAGCCGAGATGGACGCCGCTCGCGGCGCTGAGCGCGCCCAGGCCGCGCAATTTCCGGCCCGCCGCCTCGACTTCCTTCCGCGCATCGACGAAGGCGTAGCGGTAATAGCCGGTCTTGAACAGCGGGATCTCGAGCGCGGCGGCGGTCTCGAGCGTCGGCCGCGCCGCGGGATCGGCGTCCGAGGTCAGCTCGGTCGTGATGAACGGGACCGCCAGCCCCTCCTGCCGGATCCCCTCGACGTAGCGCGGCAGGTCCTGCGCCACGCGCGCGGGCTCGACGTGGCCGCCGGGACGAACGGTCAGATCGACGCCGCCGAAACCGAGCGGTTTCAGCGCGCGTCCCAGCCCCCGCCCGTCGAGGCGGGGCAGGTGCTTGGAGAAAAAGCACAGGGTACCGCGAAAGCCCGGCGCGGCCTGGGCCTCGAGGGTCGAGGGCCACGTGGCCGCGACGGCCCCCGCGGCGATCGTCTGGACGAACTCGCGTCGGGTCGGCATGATGCCCGCATTCTACCCGCGGGGCGCGGCTCACGATAAAATCGGGAGATATGCACATTAACGTTCTCGTCATTACGGTCGGGCTGGCGGCTTTCGCCGCGGGCCAGGCACCGACTCAGCAGGCTGGCGTGGACCCCCGGCCGCCGAACGCGACCGGGCAGACGCCCGCATTTCCCGGCCAGACCCGTGCGCCCGAAGCCAAGAAGGACGTCGCCTTCGAGGTGGTGACCGTGGCCGAGGGG
>JBKJRJ010000189.1:0-2557 GCA_046594705.1 Vicinamibacterales bacterium | reverse complement strand
GACACCACCGTCATGCGGGTCGCCGACCTGGTGATCGTGCTCCCCGGCATCTACCTGGTGCTCGCGCTGCGAGGTGTCCTGCCGCTCGTGCTGACGATCTCGGAGGTATTCGTCGCGCTGGTGGCCGTGCTGTCGCTCGTCGGGTGGCCGTCCGCGGCACGTGGCGTACGCGGAATCATCCTCGTCGAACGGCGGGCGGAGTACGCAGAAGCTGCGCGTGCGCTCGGCGCCGGTCCGTGGCGCGTGATTGCGCGACACCTGCTGCCCGCGACGCGCGGCTTCCTCGCGGTGCAGGCCACGGTGCTCGTGCCGGCCTTCGTCATGTCGGAGGCGACGTTGTCCTTTGTGGGTCTTGGGTTTGCGCCGCCGACGCCGAGCTGGGGGGCGATGCTTCTCGATGCCGCGGCCGTCCAGATTGCCGCGGATGCCCCCTGGCTGCTGGCACCCGCCGGGGCCATTGTTCTGACCGTTTTCGTGATCCACTCGGTGGGCACTCGCGCCGATCCACTCCTGTGGTTCGCCGCACCAGCTAAACCGTTCAAAAACAGCTAGTTACGCGCCAGTTGACATGTGTTCCAAACCTGCACGTGTGTGCCAGGACGGAACAGGGGCCCGTAACCGCTGCACATGTAAACACTTCCACCTGATCGCAGCGGCCAATCCGTTGGCCGCTGTACCTAAACGGAGCAATTACAACCTTGGCGGCGGCTTTTGCACGCCCCGGTTATTTCTTGTAACAACTTTAGACGCAAAGACTTACTGGCACATGTAGACAGCCCTGCCGTAATGGCCTTTCCCTTGCTATATAGATGTCGCACTCGTAAAACCTCGATCCACCAAGTTTGACCAGGGAGTTCGCGAATGGGTAACGGTTCGACGCGCAGCGAGCACGGCAAAGCGGTTTGGGGTTGAGCGGTTTGCGTCTTCAAGAGGGTTCAACAGTGACTGAGTGGCGAAAGATTCTGGCAGGGACGCTCACTGCGTCGATCTGCCTTTTCGGGCTGACGGCGACGGTGGCCGCGGCTCCCGCTGCTGCGAAGAAGCAGCAGGGGCAGCAGAAGGGCGCCCACATCGAAGATTCGAAATTCGATGGTCAGGAAGGCCCGGACTACGACGGCCGCAAGCCGACCGACGATCCCAAGCTCGATAAAAAACTCAACGAGCGCGCCGACAGGGGCGGCGCGGGCACGACTCGCGCGATCGTCGTGATGAAGCCGGGCTGCAGCGCGAAAGACGATGACAACGATGTCGCCCGCCTGGGTGGTCGCAAGGGCCGAAACCTGAATCTGATCAACGGCCACGTTGTCGAGCTGCCCAACCTGGTGCTTCGCAAGCTGGCGGGCAACGCCTGTGTCGCGGCGATCCACTGGGATCGCAAGACCGGCGGTGAGATGAATCGCGCGTCGATCATCTCCGGCGCGCGTGCCGTCCAGAACGCTATGGGGTACGACGGCGCAGGCGTGGGCATCGCGATCATCGATTCGGGCATCGCCGGCTGGCACGACGACCTGACCTATCAGGGCAGCAACCCGAAGGTGAAGGTCGTCGCCGGCCAGCGCCTCACCCACTTCGTGGACTTCGTCAACGCCCGCACGGCGGCGTACGACGACAACGGCCACGGATCGCACGTCGCCGGCATCATCGCGGGCAACGGCTACGACACGCGCGGCGCGCGCGCCGGCATCGCGCCGGGCGCCAACCTCGTCAGCCTCAAGGTCCTCGACGATCATGGCGGCGGCTACATCAGCAACGTCATCGCGGCGCTCGACTGGGTTGTGGCGAACGGCGCGGCCTTCAACATCCGGGTGGTGAACCTCTCGGTGGGTGCCGCCGTGAACCAGTCGTATAGAACCGACCCGCTCACCCTCGCCGCCAAGCGCGTGGTCGACGCGGGCGTCATCGTCGTGTCGGCGGCCGGTAACATCGGCAAAAACCCGATCACCGGCAAGGTCCAGTACGGCGCCATCACCGCGCCCGGCAACGCACCGTGGGTGCTGACCGTCGGTGCCTACAGTCACATGGGCACGCTGAGACGCCAGGACGACACGATGGCGTCGTTCAGCTCGCGCGGGCCCACGGCGAAGGACTTCCTCGCGAAGCCCGACGTCGTGTCCATGGGCGTGGGCATCGTGTCGCTGGCGGTTCCTGGCAGCACGATGTATACGACCAAGGCGGCCTACCTGCTGGACGGCTCGATCGCCACGGCATACAAGCCGTACCTGAGCTTGTCGGGCACCAGCATGGCGGCGCCGATCGTCACCGGCACGCTCGCCCTGATGCTCCAGGCCAACCCGAGGCTGACGCCGAATCTGGCGAAGGCGATCATCGAGTACACCGCGCAGAACCGCGGCTACGACGCGCTGACGCAGGGCGCCGGCTTCCTGAATACGAAGGGCGCCGTCGAACTGGCCAAGTTCCTCTACACCGCGCAGCCGGGTCAGCGGTATCCGACCCACCGCACGTGGAGCAAGACCTTCCACTGGGGCAACCGCAAGGTGAAGAACGGCGTGATCAAGCCCGCCGGAACGGCGTGGGCGACCAACGTCGTCTGGGGCGC
>JBKJRJ010000170.1:0-13991 GCA_046594705.1 Vicinamibacterales bacterium | reverse complement strand
AGAACGGGCGCATAGAAGAAGAGGCCCTTCTGCGGGCTGCCGAGCACACCCCAGACCTGCGGCGTCGTGAACGTGAAGCCGAGTGAACCGTACGAGCTGATCAGCCAATGACCGGTGGCGCGGTGATACAGCCAGAGCTGTGGACACACCACCAGCGCGGCGAGGGCGATGGCCGCGATCGGCAGGTAGCGCGCGCGCACGATCACGAATCCAACGAAGACCAGTGGGATGAGCACGTTGGTGTGCCGCACCAGCACGATCATCCCGCAGATGAGGCCGATCACGATCTCGTCGCGGAGCCGAGACTTCTTCGGGTCCCACACGTCGAGCCTCTCCAGAAGAGCGGCGCACAGCGCGAATGAGAAGGCGTGGCTCCAGGCGCTGTCGAACGTCGCGTAGTGATACAGGCTCGTGCCCAGCAGCAGGATGGCGAGGGTGACGGTGACCACGCCGAGGGAATAATGGCGCGCGAGCAACCGGTGCAGGAACCAGAGGCCGGCGACGATGTGGAAGAGGCCCGCCAGCCCGGCGGCGTGCTGGTAATAGGGGGTGAAGCCGTCCGGCGAAAGATTGGTCCAGCGCGTCAGGAGGTGGGCGGCGGCGAAGAACGGCGCGATCAGCACGGCCTCGCCGATGGGATGCGCATTCACCCACTGGCGGGTGACAGGCCACCGGATGATCGCGGTCCAGGCGGGGAACTCACCGCCGCAGCAGTCGTCGGCGACCGTCTGGAGGGAGCGGTCGTGATGCAGCGCCCAGGCGGGGAGGTAGACGTAGTAGGAAAACGCATCCGAGCGGATCGGCGTGCCCGCGCGGCCCGAGGTGTAGGCGTAGACGTAACCGGCCAGGCAGGCGATCGCCGCCAGCGCGACGAACCGCGCGCGTGTCACCGGAGGCCGGACGGCAGTCGGGGTGACGACAGCAGCGCCTCGAACTCCTGCCAGCGGCGGGCGGCGTTCGACGGGATTCCCCCGCGCTTCTCGATGAAAGTCCGGACCAGGTCCTTCCCGTGGTTGTAGTTGATGACGTAACTGCGGTACTGGTCGAAGAAGCGCACGCGCTGGGCGGCGCGTTCGCGCGGCATCAGCGCATACCGCTCCAGCCAGGCGGTGGTCACGGCGGTGTCGGCCTTGCCGTCGAGGTATCGCCGCGCCGCCTCGTTGCCTGCGTACGAGAGTCGATCGATCAGCGCCATGACGTCGTAGTACTCGGCCGCGCGTGTGGCGTCGAGACCCGCAAGCGGGAACAGCGTCTTCTGCTCGTAGGCGATGCGATCCCGGCCCGGAAACGCGACCTCGATGCCGAAGTTCGCCGTGCCTTCGGCGATCAGCGACTGCGGCGAGAACAGGGGGTAGACGGTGAACTCGAGCCAGCCGCGCTGCTTGACCAGGTGCTGTTCGAGCAGCGCGTTGTAGACGTGATGGCCGGGGTAACCTTCGTGGCAGGCGAGGTCGATGGCGCGATCAATGTAGATCGGCAGATCGGTGTTGACCTGGATGAGGCTGCGGAAATTGCCCTGGTACCAGTTGTAGCCGCTCCAGGACTTGTTGGTGACGTACTCCACCGTGAAGTGCTCATCCGCCGGAAGCTTCACGTGGGCACGCGTCCGCTCGCGGCACGCGCCAATCGCGGCCTGAAAGACCGTATCCAGCTTCTCGCGCGGAATGACGAAGGCGCGGCGCCAGGCGTCGTAGCGGTCCACCAGCGAGCCCGAGCCAGGGAACCGCTTCTCGAGCCGGTCTAGCACGGCCTGGTAATGCGAGTCCGGATACGCGGGTGAGACGGCGTCGTAGAGGACCCTGGACTCCTCGTCGAAGGCCATCCGCTCGCCCTTGAGCATCCGCACCCGGGCGGCCATGGCGGACAGCTGCTTTTCGAGGTACTGGTGGCGGAGCTGGCCGGGATCATCGGCCCCTGCCGGCGTCGCCGCGACCTGCGACTGCAGCGATTTGACACCCGCCGCGACGGCATCCAGGGTGAGCTTCGCCCCTTCGGCTTCTTTTTTCAGGTCGTCGGGCCCGTAATAGGCGTCAACGTAGTCCTTGTCGTGCTGGCCCAGCGCCAGGACCAGCCAAACGTATTCCCGCGCAATCTTGCCCATGTCAGTCTGCGCCGCGGTCGAAACCGTCAAGAACGACGCGACAATCGCGCATCCCGCAATCGAACTGAGCAGACGCGGTCCCGAATTCCACAAGGCGGCCCCCTTTTTGATTATAGCCATCTCGTGAGAGCCTTCTTTTTCTCGATTCTCGGATATTTTTTGAGTCCCCTCGGGATCGTCCTCATGGGCATCCTGGACGCGTCGATGGTCTTCTTCCTGCCGCTCGGGATCGACTTTGTCGTCATCATCATGGTGGCGCGGAAGCCCGAATGGTTCTGGTGGTACGCGCTGCTCGCCACCGTGGGCTCCCTGCTGGGCGCCCTCGGGACCTTCTGGGTGGGGAGGCAGGTGGGTGAGAAGGGGCTGACCAGATTCGTCAGCGAGCGCCGCTTGAAAGTCGTGAAACAGCGCGTCAATCGCGGCGCCTTCGTGGTGGCCGCGCTCGGGTTGATTCCGCCGCCGTTTCCCTTCACGCCGTTCGTGCTCGTCAGCGGCGCGATCGGGATGAACCCCTGGTCCTTTCTCGGGGCGCTGGCCGTGGTGCGCGCCGTCCGGTTCGGCGCCGAAAGCGCCCTGGCCGCCCACTACGGCAGCGGCATCCTGCGCTGGATGCAGACGCCCGCCTTTCAAATGGTGGTGGGCGTCTTCATTGCGCTCGCGGTGATCGGCACGGTGGTCTCGGCCGTGATCCTGTGGCGCGGTTCGAAGCGCCGCTAGCCGCGGGCCACAGCCGGACCATTTCGAGCAGATCGTCCCGTCGGGGGCTCGCTCCCGCCTCTGCCACAGCGTGTTCTGCGGCCGTTGCGGTTAGAATCCGACGCGATGCGCCCGCTCCCGTTCTTCCTCGACAGTGTCCCGCGCCTGCGGCGGCCGGACTACCCGCGCTATCGGGGCGAGTCCCGCATCGCGGTCGCGGTGGTGGGCGGAGGCCTGACGGGCTGCGCCTGCGCCGCGGTCTTCGCGGCCGCCGGTGTGAAGGTGGTGCTGCTCGAAAGTGACCGGATCGGGGCCGGCGCCACCGCCGCCAGCGCGGGTCTCCTTCGACAGGACCTCGACGCTTCGTTCCAGGCCGCGGTGTCCGCTCACGGCACGCGCACAGCGCGGCACGTCTGGCAGGGCTTCCGCCGCGCCTCGCTGGAGTTCGCCGCGGCGCTGCGGCGGCTCAGGATCCAGGCCGACCTCGCCCCGCAGGACCTCATCTATTTCACCCGCGAAGGGGCTGAGTCGGCCCGCCACATGCAACGCGACTACGCGGCGCGCCGTGACGCCGGGTTCGATTGTTCGTGGCTCACCGGCCGCGCCCTTGCGCAGCACGCCGGCCTTGCCGGGCATGGCGGCATCCGGACGAAAGGCGAGGTGCTCGATCCCTATCGGACCGCCATCGGCCTCGCCAAGGCGGCGGCGTCGAAGGGGGCGCGCATCCTCGAGCGCACCACCGTTCGCGGGGTCCGCGCCGGACGCAAGTCCGTCGAGATCAAGACCGACGGCGGGACCATCACGGCCGACGCCGTGATCATCGCGACCGGCGGCCTCCTGGACGACGTGCGCGCGCTGCGGCGGCATTTCCCACCGACGCAATCGTACGCGGTGGTGACCGACCGCCTGCCCGCGGCGGTGCGTCGCGAGGTGGGCGCGCGCGCAACCGCGCTCCGCGACGCCGCCTCCCCCCCGCATGTGCTGCGCTGGCTCAAGGACGACCGGGTGTTGTTCTCGGGCGCCGATCAGCCCCCGGTCGCCGCCCGCCTGCGCGACACCACCATCGTCCAGCGCGCCAATCAGCTGATGTACGAGCTGACCACGCTGTATCCCGCGATTTCCGGCGTGCAACCGGCCTGGGGCTGGGACGTCGTGCACCACGGCTCGCCCGACGGCCTTCCGGTCATCGGCCCGCACCGCAACTTCCCGCGGCACCTGTTCGCCCTCGGCCACGGCCGGCACGGCGCCGGCATGGCCTGGCTCGCCGCGAAAGTGCTGCTCAGGGCGTTTCAAGAGGAACCGGCGAAGGGGGACGATCTGTTCGGCTTCGCGCGCGTGTTATAGCGCTCGGGTGCGTGACAGCGAACCTCAGTCTCCGAAGATTCCCCTCAACGCGATGTCGATCTCCGGGTAGCGGAAGTGGTAGCCGTGAGCGAGCGGCACGCCCGGCAGGGCGCGCTGGCTGGCGAGAATGGCGTCGGCCATTTCCCCGATCGCCATCCTGATGGCGAACATCGGCGCTGGCAGGAACGCGGGCCGGTGCATCGCGCGGCCGAGCGCGCGCGTGAACACCGCGTTGGTGACGGGATGCGGCGCCGTGACGTTGAGCGGGCCGGCCACGCCCGGCGTGCCGACGATCCACCGTACCATCTCGATCCAGTCCAGCCGGTGCACCCAGGGCACATACTGCCGTCCCGATCCAAGCGGGCCGCCGGCGAACAACCGGAACGGACGCATCATCTGCGGCAGGGCGCCGCCGGATTTCTCGAGGACCACACCGGTGCGGAGCATGACCACGCGGCATCCCGGCGCTTCGGCGCGCTGGGCCTCCGCTTCCCACTCGACACACAGCTGCGCGAGAAAGTCGCCGCCCGGCGCCGAGTCCTCGGTCAGCGGCTCGTTGCCGCGGTCGCCGTAGTAGCCGACGCCGCTGGCGCTGATCAACGTCGGCGGGCGGTTGGCGGTCTGCCGCAGCGCCGATACGAGGGACCGTGTGGCCAGGATGCGGCTGTCGCGCAACGCCAGCTTCCGCGCCGCGGACCAGCGCGGGCCGGCAACGGACTCGCCGGCGAGGTTGACAACAGCCGTCGCGTCCTCGAATTCGCGCGCCAGATCGCCGGGTTGCCCGTCGGGGATCCATCCGACCCGCGTGATGCCCGGCTGGCCGGTCCCTGACTCGTGCCGCGCCTGGCCGGGAGGCAGAGACCGGGTCAGCACCCGGACGTCATGACTTTCTTCGGCCCACGACCAGGCGAGGGCGTTGCCCAGGAACCCGGTGCCGCCGGCGATGACCACTTTCATTTTGTGTTGGACGTGCCCGGCCCCGCCGAGGTTTACGCTCCCCGGTGTACTATAATCTCAGCTCATCACTTTTCTTTTTCACTGACGTAAAGGTTCGCCATGCGATATGTCGCCGGTGCCGCCATTCTCCTGCTCCTGCCGTCGCTCGCCGTGGCGCAGGACAAGACCGTGGCCGTGCCCGCCACGATCAAGGTCGAGGGGATGCCGCCAATCCCGCAGGCGGTGGCGGACGATCTCGCGCGCTACACCCAGTTCCGCGAAGCACAGCTCATCGCCTGGCATCCGGTGAAGCGGCAGATCCTGATCACGACGGCGTTTGGCGCGGTACCGCAGCTGCACGTGGTTGCCGGGCCGGGGCTCGACCGCACCCAGTTGACGTTCCTGCCGGCACCGGGCGTGCCGCGCCTGGTGAGCGCCGGGTTTGATCCCGCGGACCCCAACTCGCTGGTGTTTATGCGCGACCCCGCCGCCGGCGAAAACACCAGCCTGTACCGCTACGACATGACCACCCGGGCCATCTCGCTGGTCGCCGGAGCCAAGACCCGATTCGGCCTGGTCTGGGCGCGCCAGGGAAAGTGGCTGGCCTACGATTCGAGCGAGCGCAACGGCAAGGACCGCGACCTCTATGTCATTCAGCCGTCCGACCCGAAGACCAAGCGCATGCTGGCGGAGTTCGACGGACCTTTCAGCGCGCAGGACTGGTCCCCCGACGGCAATTCGCTGCTCGCGGTGGAAGTCTTCAGCAATTTTGAAACGTATGTCTGGCTGATCGACGTCAAGACCGGGCAGAAGAAGGCGCTGACCCCGCGCGATGGCGAGAAGTCCTCCTGGTTCAACGCCCGTTTCTCCAGCGACGGCAGGAAGGTCTACGCGATCACCGACAAGGGACAGAAGCCGCGGGTCTGGCGCTGCGACATCGCCACCGGCGGGTGGACGCCGGTCACGAGTGAGGCCGACAGCATCGACATGCCGGATGGCTTCGAGATTTCTCCAGACGGCACGATGCTCGCGCTCCTCGTCGATCGCGGCGCCACCAACGAGCTGCAGGTCCTCGACATCGGCACCATGAAAAGGCGCCCGGTCACGGGTCTGCCGCAGGGCGTCTATACACAGATGCGCTGGCGCCCGGGCTCGCGTGAGATCGGTTTCACAGTCGAGTCCCTGAAGGCCAAGGGCGACGTGTATTCGGTGGACGCGTCGCTCGGCACGGTGAGCCGCTGGACGGCCAGCGAAGTCAACTTCACCGACGTGCTGCCGGCCCCTGAGATTGTGGAGTGGAAGAGCAGCGACGGCACGCCGTTCTCGGGCATTTTGTACCGTCCCGCGGCCAGGTTCACCGGTCCCCGCCCCGTCGTCGTCACTTTTCACGGCGGTCCCGATCTGCGGGAGCGGGCCAGGTTCCTCGGCCGGAGTTCCTATTTCCTCAATGGGCTTGGCGTCGCGCTGGTGTTTCCGAACGTGCGGGGATCGCGCGGCTTTGGCCGCAAGTTCGAGCAGCTCGACAACGGGCGCGGGCGCGACGGCGTCCTCAAGGACGTGGAGGCCGTACTCGACTGGATCGCCGTGCGTCCGGAGTTCGACAAGAGTCGGGTGGTGTTCAGCGGCGCCAGCTACGGCGGCTGGCTGGCCCTGCAGGCCGGCGCGGTCTACAACGACCGGATTCGCGGCATCATCGCCGGCGCGGCCATCACGGACTTTCCCAGCTACATGGAACAGACCGATCCCGCGCGGCTGGAAAACCGGCGGCGCGAATTCGGCGACGAGCGCGATCCGCAGATGCGGGAGTACCTGCTGTCGATCTCACCCGTGGCCAAGGCGGCACAGCTGAAGACGCCCACCCTTATTCAGCATCCGGGACTGGATACCCGCGTCGGCCTGGGCCAGGCGCAGGAACTGGTGAAAGCGCTGAAGGCGAACAACGCGACGGTGTGGTACCAGGAGTTCACGACCGCGAACCACGACAACTTTCCGGCGACGGGTCAGAACAACGACTTCATGCTCGCGTCCTGGATGTGGTTCATGAAGTCGTTCGTGCTGAACTGACTAGTCTAACGGTCGCGGCTCACCCGCGGCGGCCGTTCGCCGCGCCTTCTACATGTCCACACGCTTCACGGCCGACGTCGGGTGCAGCCGCTTGTTAGGGGGCACACCGTTGCGGTGCCCATGCCGGATTGATCGACGGGGTCCCGGTGAGTCGAAGAGGAGGCCGACTGTCAACGTCTGCCGTGTAGAGGCCATCGAATCCGTCACGGCCCGAAATGAACGCGAGGTGCAGGCCATCGGGCGCCCAGTTGTACATGCCGTCGTACGCGGACGATCTGGCAAAGTCCGTCTGCCTCCGGTCGGAGAGCCGCACCACGCCGATGTCGTAGTTTTCACCGCGCGCGATCTGAAAAGCGATGTGAGACGAGTCTGGTGACCAGCGCGGCACGTCCTTGGTCACGCTCGCCCCAACAGTCAGTCGCGCAGGGCCTTGCCCGTCCGCGCCAACCAGATACAGATCCCGAGCGCGCTCACGATCGGAAACGAAGGCGATGGCGAATCCGTCTGGTGACCACGTCGGGCTTGAATCGGAGGCCGAGTTGTTCGTCAAGCGCCGCAGGTCAGTGCCATCGGCACGCATCACGTAGATTTCAGAGTTGCCATCGCGAGTCGACGCGAACGCGAGACGCGCACCATCCGGCGACCACGACGGGTCGCGGTCCTCACCAGGAGACGACGTCAGCCGTATCGCGTGGCTGGATGCCACATCGACGGTGTAGACGTCGGTGTTGTCATCTGCGACAGCCGCAAATGCGATCCGCTTGCCGTCGGGTGACCAACCCCGCGCTGATTTCGGAACGATCTGTGAGTAGAGGTGTCTCTGGCCCGTCCCGTTGGCATCCATGACCCACAGCTCCCACCCTGCGCCGATCTGCGAGCCGAATGCGAGCTGTGCGGCGTCCGGGGACCAGAGTGGGAATCGGTCCTCCACATCGCGTCGGGTGAGCCGTCTTTGGCTTCGCCCGGCGGCGTCCGTGACATAGATCTCCCAATTGCCGTCTCGACGGGAGGCAAACGCGATCTGCGCAGCGCCAGTGCTGAAAGAACCGGCACTTGTCGGTGACCGTCCGGGCGCCGGAAGTTGGATGCCAGACAGGCAGATCACGGTGAAGGTGATGAGTCGCGAAAAGGCCATGTTTCGGTCCTTCCGTTCATTGCCACGGCGGTTTAACGACAAAGCTCAGCAGCGGCGGGGCCGGGTGAGCTATGAACCACAGAGACGCTACATGCCCCCGCCGTCTGCTGCAGCGACTGGTTCGGCCTGCCGTTGGTAGAACTGGAAGCAGACTGCGAACGGCAGGATCATATGGAACTCCCGCCGCCCCCAGCCCTTCATCTCCAGCGGGCCGACCTGAGCGGCGACCGCCCGGTACTCCTGATAGAGCGCGTCCAAGTCATCAACGCCAATGCTGAAGCTGGCGTTTTCGGCCCACTCCCGGTTCGTGTTCTGGACCAAGTTGAACTCGACGTTTCCCCGTCGCACCCCGGCCATGCTGCCAGCCTGCCAGGTGACGACGAAACCGAGTTGCTCGGTGTAGAACCGTAGGGCGTCCGCGAGGTCGGCACCGGCGGGGACCATCGGCGTCACGGCGAGAAAGCTTGCGGATGTCACGAGGCGTTCCTCCTCTTACGGGACCTCACTCCTCACGTGGATTAGCCCGGTCTTGCTGTCCCACGGCGGCGAACTCCGGGGCGTACCGAACCAGCCCGGCCCCGACAGGCAACGCGCCGAGTACCAACTCGACGGCCTGGAAGGCCTCGCCGCCGCCGTACTCGTCGGACAGCCCGTATTCGGAGGCCGGGCGGAAGCCGAACCGGGAGTAGTAGGCCGGCTCGCCCATCACGACGGCCCAGCCGAAGCCGGCGACACGGCACGCCCCAAAGCCGGCCCGGACCAGCCCGGCGGCGATCCCCTGACGACGGTGCGCCTCGGCCACGGCGACCGGCGCGAGGCCCACACCGAGCGCCCCGGACGCGGCCGTCACGGGGCTGAAGGCGACGTGCCCGACGACCGCACCGCCGACCTCGGCGACGAGGGACACGGGCAGCCGGCCCGAGGTTCGGAGCAGATCGACGAGCCGGGCCTCCAGGTCGGTCGGGAAGCTCGCGGCGTGGACGGCGTGGATCGCCGCCGCGTCGCCCGGCCGCTCAGGGTGAACCGTTACCATGCGCCTCGCCCTTTGCGGCCGAACGTTGCGAATGAGCCGCGCGGCGTCACAATTCAGCGCCGTGTCGGCTCCATTCGCCTGTTGGACGGCCGAATCGCTGCAGGTCTCTTTGCGCGGAATACCACCGCTTCTTCAATTTGCAGCCCGAACAGGTCCGTACTCTGCACGCGTCGCTCGCCATCCTCCTCAGAGAGGTTGTCCAACATGAACTTGACAGTTGGGTGGTCCGCTCCCACGGTCTGAATGCGCGAAAACTCGTGAAGTGAATTCTCACCTACCGAGTCGGACAGCAGCTCGACGAGCTCGCTCGTGGCCTTCAGCTTGCCGGCCTCCAGCCAAGGGGCCGACACGACCAAATCCCAGGTCCCCGGAGCGTCGGCACGCCGGATCTTTGCGAAGAGAGTGAAGGCCCCCTTTCTTGCGGCGATGTCGCGCATCGCTTTGCGAAGAGTGGAATTTGTGATCATAAGATCTCCAGCAGCCGTCGAGCAGAGGTGACCATGTCCATGGCCTGCTGCGGCGTCAACTTACCGACCGGCTGATAACGTTTCTCAGGATTCCAGTTCAGCACTGCGGACCACTCAGCAAGGCGCCGGGCCTTGACTTTGGCTTCTGCACCTGAGAGCCGAAGCAGAATTTCAAGATCGTGGGTCTTTAGAGACTGGAGACCCTGGAATTCCGACGCGGCGTCCGGGAAGCCGGGCCACTTCAGCGTACGACAAATCCGTGCTTTCAGGGCAACTTCGACCGCGTAGCCGCCGAGATAGTACGCCCCGTCAAAACGCTTCGCCCGAAGAAGCACGTGAGCGTCCTTCAGGCGTGCCCGCGCGATCAAACGAAGCTCTTGTTTCGAAATCATTTAGCGTTGAGCCGACCGGAGCCCTAACGGCCAGGCTTCAGCCGCGGCGCACGTCAGCAGCCTCCCGCGCGCCGTCGGCTGCAAACCGCGTTTGCTAGGACTCGAGCATGGAGCGAATCTGAGTCTGCAGTACCGGAATTCGATTGCTAACGACATCCCGTACCAATTCGAAGTCAGCTCCAAAATAGTCATGAATGAGGCGATCGCGCATACCGGCCATGGCGCGCCACTCGACCGTCGGATGGGCAGCCCGGAAATCGTCAGGCACCTTCTTGGCGGCTTCGCCGATGATCTCGATACTGCGAACAAACGCCCGCCGAAGCGTTTCGTCGGCGACGAAGGCCTCGAACGTGAGGCCCTTCGACCGGTCGGCCAGATAGTCGGCCTCGACCAGGATGTGCTTCAGATAGTCACGCGGCTCGAAGGACATCCTGCGCTTCCGCTAAAATGCGCGGCCCGATGAAAGGAGACAGGGCCTCCGGTGTGACCAGTTCGACGCGGCGACCCAGGCGAGCCTCGAGCAGCTCCGAAAGGGCAAAGAAGCGGCTATAGGACTTCGCGCCTGGGGCGAGCTGCACTAACAAGTCGACGTCGCTATCCGCCTTCGCCTGGCCCCTGAGCACCGATCCGAACAGCGCCAATCGATCCACGCCCAGAGCACGCACTTCGGCGGCGCACCCGGCAAGGCGCTCGATGGTTTGCTCCCGATTGAGAACCGGCGGCGTCATCCCCACAGGGTATCCGTGTTTGGCTTTGTGATCCAGTAACCGACGGTGGCCTAATTTAATTAGCCCGCTCGTCTGCCCAACTATTAGTATCCCTGCCGGCCTAGCGCCACGGCAGCGCGCGCCTGCAGCTAGCCAGCGTGGCCGTCTGAAGGAACGCACGTTGAATCACCGATTCGTGCAGGCGATGCCACCTCCGCTCGCCAGTCTCTCGATCGACAACGCTCTAGCCAGCAACGACTTCTCCCTCCCGCGCGGCTCGGCGTCCGGCGTCGACATCGACCAGCGTGAGCAGCGCGCCGCCGATGATGAAGAACGCGAGCACCGACAGGATCGCGTTGCGGCTGCTGCCGCTGTGCGCCACCACCCACGCGAACAGCGCCGGGCCGAGGATGCCCGCGTAGCGCTCGAACACGCCGAAAAACGCGAAGAACTCCGACGACTTGTGTTTCGGGATCATGCTGGCGAAGAGCGAGCGGCTGAGCGCCTGGGTGCCCCCCTGGACCATGCCGACCATGATCGCCAGCAGGTAGAAGTGGGTCGCCGTCCGCATGAAGTAACCCAGGATGGTGATGAGCGAGTAGGTGGCCAGGCCGACGAACACGGCGCGCTTGGGGCCGATGCGCGCGGCGATGAAGCCAAAGAAAAACCCGAACGGCACGCCGATGAACTGCGTGATGAGCAGCGCCGCGATCATGGCGTTCTCGTCGATCCCGATCTCCGTCCCATACGTGGTCGCCATCCGGATGATCGTCTGGATGCCGTCGTTGTAGAGGAGGAACGCCAGCAGGAGCATGAAGGCCTGGCGGTAGCGGCGCAGCTCGCGCAGGGTCTCGAACAGCCGGCGCACGGCGCTGAGCAGCCCGTTGCCGCCCGGCCCGTGATCGGTGGCCATCCCGGACGGCGGCTCCGGCACGTGACGGAAGAGCGGAATCGAGAACACCAGCCACCAGACGGCGACGCTCGCGAGGCTGGCCCGCACCGCGACCTCGCGGTTCGGCAGGAAGAACCAGGCCGGCTGGCTCATCATCAGGATGTTCACCGCGAGCAGCACGCCGCCGCCGAGATAGCCGAGCGCGTATCCCGCCGTCGAGACGCGATCGAGTTCCTCCTTGCCGGCGATATGCGGCAGCAGCGATTCGTAAAAGACGATGCTGCCGGCGACACCGAAGTTGGCCACGACGAACAGCGCCAGCGCGAGCTGCCAGTCGCCGCGGGTGATGAAGAACATCGCCGCGGTGGCCGACACGCCGATCGCCATGAACAGCGCGAGGAAGCGTTTCTTGAGCGGAGCGCGGTCGGCGACCGCACCCAGCACGGGGGCGATAATCGCCACCGTCAGGATCGCGATGGTTGTCGCCCACGCGAATCGGCTGGTCGCGACCGGTCCGGGCATCCCCGCGGCGGCGACCTTGTGGAAATAGATCGGGAAAATCGCCGCGACGATCGTGGTCTGGAAGGCGGAGTTCGCCCAGTCGTACATGGCCCAGGCCCGCAGCTCGCGTCGGCCGAGGCCGATCCGTTCCAACAGGCGGCTCATACGTTCAACGAATCGGCGCCACCGGCGCGATGACCACCGGAGGCTTCAGGATCCAGGCCAGGTTGACGTCCCATACGACGTGCTCCTGAGGGAGCCACGCCGGCAGGCTCTGCCAGCCGCTGCCACCCGGGAAACGGGGTGACGAGATCACGGCCTGCGTGGCCGGCAGCTTCGACTCGACGCCGCGGCTGAACGACGCGCGCCAGGTCACGCCCTCCGCAGGGACCGCCACGTAGACCGCGCGCCAGCGGCCGCGCACGACCACGCCGGGAAAATTGCTGCGGGCGGGCTGTACGCCGTCGGGCAGTACGAATGCCGCGGTCAGGCCCGGTCCTCGCGGGGTGATCGTCATCGCCACCTCGGCGCCCGCGGCGAGCGGCGTGATCGTGAAGCTGGTCACCACGGCCGGCGGCGGCCCGGCCGCGGCCGCGGTCGCGCGGAAGACATACGGCGGTCCGAATAGTCCGACGGGCACCGTCGCGGCCGGGAGGTCGGTCGCGCGGTACCAGCCCGCCGGCGCGCCAGCTTCGAGATCCAGGCCCGGCTCCTGCGAGCCGACCTCGTAGGTGGACGTCGAGGCGTCGGGCTCGGTGAGGACCCGCATGTAGCGGCGTTGGGGCTGTTGGTAGGTGTACGCAGGCGCGACATACGCGAGGCCGGCGGTGACGACCACGGCAACCAGCAGCGCGGTGGTGACAAAGGACGGGCGCAGGAGCGGCGTCGGCGCGCTGACGGCGGCGACGAAGGGCGGCGCCACCATCGCGCCGCATGCCAGCATCAGCGCCGAGAAGACCCACACCGGCGTCACGAATGGCATCCGCCCGAGCACCGCCACCATGAAGCGCAGCAGCTCCACCGTGTCGCGCAGCCACAGGGTCCCGGCGACGGCCAGCACCAGCACGGAGATGGCGCGCACGCCCGCCGCGTTCTCCGACGGCACCGCCAGCAGCCCGAGGCCGGCCACCAGTAGCGGCAACGTCCACAAGTACCCGGCACCTGGAGCGACGCTGGCGGTCACGCCCGCCAAGGCCACCCACAGCGGAAGCGTGACGCTCCAAATCAGGACCGGATGCCGAGGCCCATGCGCGCGCGCCGGCAGCAGCGCGCCGATGCGGACCACCAGCCACCCCGCCAGGACGCCGAGCGCCAGCAGCAGCAGGAACATCCGATCCGGTCGCGCATACCAGGGGTGGTACACCGTGCGCGCCGCGCGCAGCAGCCAGGTCCCCCCGATCATCGCGCCGGCGATGGCGGCCACGCCGACCAGCGCCCATCCCGCGTCGAGGAGCCACCGTCCCAGGCCGACGAGGCGCACGCTCGTACCGAGGGTCTTGAACCAGGCCAGCAGTCCGGCCGCCAGGGAGAGGATGGCGATGAACCACGATGTCACCGGACCCCACGACAGCGCGGCGACCTGCCCGATGTCGAAGAATGTCTGGTTGGCGCCGGAGCGGGTGGAGAGATCGCGGGCGTCGAGCGAGAGGATCGACGCGACGGCATTCTCGCCGGTCAGCCTCAGCGTGTGGTCCGACAGGCGATCGGGCGTGTCGCGGGCGGT
>JBKJRJ010000439.1:0-3210 GCA_046594705.1 Vicinamibacterales bacterium | reverse complement strand
CATGCGCCGGTGGTCGGGTCCTTGATCGGATGCGCGCCCACCATCAACAGGCCCCCGCGGCTGCACGCCGCGGCCGCGATGGCGACCCCTGCAATCACAATGGCGCCGGCGATCAATCTCGTGTGCGTGTTTGCCATTCGTCCTTCCTTCTTCATTTGAGGTGCGCGTGTAACCGGTCGTATGCCGGACAGCCTTTCAGCGTCTTGAGTTCGTCGGCGTAGCGGACTTCCTCTACGCTCTTGCCGCGCGCCAGCGCCTCGGTCAGCGCCTCGCAGGCCGGGGTGGTCCGTCCCGCCAGGGCGTGGACGATGGCGCGCACGTGCAGCACCTCCGGCTCCTGGGGGCTGAGGGTGGTGGCCAGCTCGATGCTCGATGCGGCGGCGTCCTTCATGCCGAGTTTTGCCTGGTAGAGCGCGAGCGACGCGACGTTGAGCGGATCGTTGGCCTTGACCGCCAGCGCCTTCCGGATCTCCAGGATGGCGCGGCGATAGTTGTCGGCGGCGCGTTCCGGCTGGCCGAGCTTCTGCAGCGCATCGCCCAGGTTGGCGTAGGGGTCGGCCTCGTTGGGCGCGAGCTCGATGGCGCGCTGATACGCGGCCGCCGCTCGGGCGTAGTCGCCTCGCCAGTAGTGCAGCGTGCCCATATTGGAATACCACCCCGAGGTCGGACGGATCGCCGCGGCCTTCTCGTAGTTTGCCAGGGCCTCCTCGATGCGGCCCGCACCCTGTAGCGCGCGACCGAGACGCTGGTAGCCGCGCGGGCTGTCCGGCTGCAGCTCGGTGAGCCGCCGGTATGCCGCGATCGCCTCGTCCAGCCGACCGGCCCGCAGCAGCGTATCTCCCAGCTCCGCGTGGTTGCGCCAGTAGTTCGGACGAAGGGCAATCGCCGCGTTGGCTTCCGCAACCGCCGCGACCCAGTCACCTTTCTCGGCGTGGATGGTCGCCAGCACGAGGTGCGCGTTGTCGCTCCGCGGCTGCAGCGCGAGCACCTGCCGCAGTTCCTCGGTGGCCTCGTCGGCTCGGCCGAGACCCTGATACATCACCGCCAGCGCCATCCGCACCTCCGGCTGGCCGGGGTCGATGCGCAGGGCGCTGATGTTCGCGTCCCGGGCCAGGTCCGTCCATTTCGGATCTTTCGTCTCGCGGTACTGCGCCCAATAGGCCTCGCCGAGCCCGGCGTAGGCCAGCGCGAAACGCGGGTCCTTTTTCGTGGCGCTGGTCAGGAGGGCGATCGCATGACCCAGGCTGCCCGGCACATCGGGCCGCTCCAGGAACACCTTGGCCTGCGCGTAGTCCGCGAAGGCCTCCTGGTTCGAGGTCGGCGGTTGGGCCTCCGGACCGGACCCCACGTTGAGCGCGCCCGCCTGCGTCAGCGCGGCCGTCAAACCCTCCGCGACGCGCCGGTGGAGGTCGAACAGCCGGTCGACCTCCCCGGTGTAGCGCCCCGCCGCGCGCTTCCGCCCATCGTCGCCCACCAGGGACACGCTGACCTCGAGGGTGTTCACGCTTCGCTGCAGGGAGCCTTCGACCACGAAGGTGGCGCCGAGCGTTTTCGCGACCGGCTCGCCCGCCGCCGTCGTGCGGATCGCCTCGCGGGTTTCATCGAGCGGAAGCACGCGCAGCGCCCGGACCGAGGAGAGCCGGGTGGCGACGGCGTCGCTGAGGCCAACCACCAGCGGATCGTTCGCGGCATCGCCTGATTCGTTGCGGAACGGAAGCACGCCGATCGCCGACGAGCGCGCCGAGACCGGGGTGGTCCAGGGCTGCTTCCACAACAGCGCCGCGATGACGGCGACGAGCAGGGCGGCGAGTACGCCGGCCAGAATCCCTGAACGGACCGGCCACGGGCGGCGAACCGCCGGGACCGGAAGGAGTGTGGTCTCGGCGTCGGCCAGCCGGCGCGCCGCCTGGCGCAGCGCCGCCGACAGCTCGCGCGCGGTGGGATACCGTTCATCCGGGTCGCGGTGCATCGCCCGGGCGACCAGGTCGCTCACCTCCCGCGGCACCTCCGGCGCGATGGCCCGAACCTGCGGCGCGCGCCCCTCGAACACCGCCAGCGCGTTGGTCACGAAGTCCGACCCCTTGAAGGGCCGCGCCCCCGTCAGCATCTCGAACAGCACCAGTCCCAGGCCGTAAATGTCGGTCCGCTGGTCGCCGCGTCCACCGGCGAGCTGTTCGGGCGACATGTACCCCGGCGTGCCGACGATCTGGCTCGCGCCCGTGATCGTGACCTCTGCGCGGACGTTGGGGTCCGGGGCCTCACCGACCGATCTCGCGATCCCGAAGTCGAGGATCTTGGCCTTGCCCTCCGGCGTGAGGTGGATGTTCGCCGGCTTCAGGTCGCGGTGGATGATGCCGTGCGCGTGGGCATCGGTCAGCGCGTCGGCGATCTGCGACGCGTAGCCGAGCGCCTCGTCAACCGGCAGGGGCCCGCGCCGCAACCGCGACGCCAGCGTTTCGCCGCGGACATACTCCATGACGATGACGAGTCCGTCGGGCGTGTCGAGGACGTCGTAGATGGTGGCGATATTGGGGTGCGACAGCGCGGCGGCGGCCCGGGCCTCGCGCAGCACGCGGCGGCGGGCCACCTCGCTGCCTAACGACCCATCGGACAGCCGCTTGAGCGCGACTTCGCGCGCGAGGCGGCCGTCGCGGGCTCGGTAGACTTCACCCATGCCACCCGCGCCGAGCCTCTCGACGACGATGTAGGGACCGACCTGATCACCAGGGTTCACCGCAGGAAACCCTACTGCCGCCCCGCGTGGCCGTCAATGTCAATCCAGCCACGGCTGAGCTGGCGCCGACCAAGCATTTGCAATTGCCCCGAGTGATCTGTATGCTTATTGTTCGCGTGCGATCTGAGCCAGCCTAGCAATACCCAGCGCTGACCGATCTTCAGGTGGCGTGGGGCTTCCAAGAAAAGTCTTTCCCTCCCAAACGCGAGCACGTATCAACCCTCTTTCTTTGAGAAACGGCTATGGCAGCACCGATGAACGGAACGATCAAGCGACTCGTCAGCGACAAGGGCTTCGGATTCATCCTCGCGGATGACGGCAACGAATACTTCTTCCACAACTCGGCGTGCCAGGGCACGCGCTTCGACGAGCTGCGTGAAGGGCAGGCCGTGACCTTCGAAAAGGGTCAGGGGCCGAAGGGTCCGCGCGGCGAAAACGTCCGCGTCTCCTAGTCGCTCTCTGGGCCGCCGGCGCTT
>JBKJRJ010000067.1:0-4647 GCA_046594705.1 Vicinamibacterales bacterium | reverse complement strand
CTGGAAGTACCACTTCATCGTCCCATCGTCGGGATTCAGCGCGACGATGGACGCGGTGAAGAGATTGGCGCCCGGGCGGTTTTTGTAGGCGATGACCGGCTGCGGATTGCCGGTCGTCACGTAGATCAGGTTGAGCTCCGGATCGTAGGTCGGCGGCTGCCAGGTCATACCACCGCCGTGCTTCGCCATGTCCTCGTTCGGCCAGGAGTCGAAACCGGGGTCTCCCTTCTTCTGCGGCACGACGTACCAGCGCCACTGCAGGGCGCCGGACACGGCGTCGTGCGACTCGATATAGCCGGGAATGTCCAGGTCGTCGCCGCTGACGCCGACAATGACGTGGTTCCCGACAATCACCGGCGCCGCCGACGCGTAGTAGTACTGATCGAGATCGCAGATGCTCTGGTGCCAGCGCTCCTGGCCGTTCTTGATGTCGAGTGACAGCAGGTTGCAGTCAGGCGTGACGACATACACGGAGTCGCCGAGGATGCCGACACCGCGGTTGCCAATGTGGTTGCCCCCCTTGCCTTGCCACTCGAAATGCCAGACCTCGCGGCCGGTTCGTGCGTCGAGCGCCCACACATGGTCCGGCACCGTCACGTAGGCGATGCCGTTGACCACGAGCGGCGTGCCCTTGATCGGCCCCGTGCCGGTCGCAGACAGCCGATAGCTCCAGGCCAGGCCCAGGTGCTTGACGTTGTCGGCGGTGATTTTCGTGAGCTCGCTGAATCGGCGGCCCGTGAAGTCTCCGTTGTAGGTCGGCCAGCCGTCCGTCGAGGCCTCGCCGGCGCGCGTCGCCTGAGGGGCCGGCGCCCCCGCGAGCGCGAGGATGATCAGCGGGATAAATCCAAGTCTCATCATTTCAGTGTCTCGAGATACGCCACGACATCGTGGATGTTCTTGTCCGTGAGCCGTGGCAGCAGGGCGACATGGGCCGCGAACGGATCGGTCTTGACGACGCGCGTCCCGGGCGTACGCCGGACGCTGTGGTAGCTACCCGTCGCGTCGCGGAACGACACATTGAAGTCGTCCATCCGGTCGAGATCGCCGGCAAGCGTCCGTCCCGATTCGGTCGTCACCGTGACCGTCACCACCTTGGCGCCCGGACCCTGGCGGCGCGCCGTGTGCGGGAACAGGAAGCGCTGCTGGAGGTTGACCGGCTCGAGCCGCCTGCCGATGCCCGCGAGATCCCCGGTCGGCGAATGGCATGGCGCGCAGCCGCCATCACCCTGGAAGTAGTCCGCGCCGGCCTGCGGATTCCCGGTCAGGACGTTGCCGGGCTTGAACATCGGAGCGCCGCGAAGGGTATCGTTCACGCGGTCGCGCAGGTAATGCGCCAGCAGCAGCACTTCCCTGCTGGTGAGCCCTTCGAACGCGGTGGCCGTCGGTGCGCCGCCCTTGGCGCGGGACGGCACCGGCGGATGCGTCGAGCGGAGAAACGGTCCGAGCAGACTGCCGTAGCGATCGCGCAGGACGACGAGCGAGCGCACGAGATTGCCCCCCTGCGGCGTGCCGCGCGCGTCGGCGCCGTGGCAGGCCAGGCAGTTGGCGGTGTAGAGCGGCGTGGCGGCCTCAGAGGCCTTGGGATCCACAATCGGGCGGTCGTTGGGCCCGGAGCCGCCGCGGGTCGTGCTCGGGGTCAGCACGTGCGCCTCGGAAAGGTAGTCGATGACGGTCGTGAACTCGGCGTTGGTGCCGCGCGCGCCCCGGCCGATCATGTTTTCGACGGTCGCTTCCCACTGCGCCTTCGTGCGGCGAACCGCCACGACGTAGTCGAAAGGATGGCAGACCGCGCACAGCCGTCGGGCGGTCGCCTCGCGGGGATCGCTCCCGGCCGCCGCGCGGCGGGTGACCGGCGGAGCGGCCGCCGGGCGTGGGGGCTGCGGAGCCGCCGCCGGACGGCGGGTGGCCGGCGCCGGCCGAGGCGGCGGGGATTGGGCGGCCGCCCCGAGGCTCAGAGTCCAGATCAGTGCTCCGGTGGACGGGAGCAGCCAGCGACGCGAAAGGTGAAGGCGCATCGCGCCAGATTATACGGTCAATCCCCCAGCGAGATACCCATGGCCCGCGCGGTGCGGATGACGTCGAAATCCGGCGGGATGGTACGGGTGCGTCCGACCACGCTCGCCAGCGGCACCGCCACGATGTCGGGCGGATGGAAGGCGACCATGTGATCGAAGGTACCTGCCATCAGCAATTCGACCGCCCGAGCCCCGAAACGGGTCGCCAGGATGCGATCGGAGCTGGTCGGCGCGCCGCCGCGCTGCAGGTGCCCGAGGACGACGCTACGCGTCTCCTTGCCGGTCAGCTTCTCGAGATCGACCGCCAGGAGGGCCGCGACGCCACCGAGCCGCTCGGCCAACGCGCCCTCCGCCGGCTTGACGAGGGTCGCCCTGCCGCCCACGGGCTTCGCGCCTTCGGCGGCGACCACGATGCTGAAGCGCGACCCCGTGTGATCGCGATCGCGAATGCGGCGGGCAATCTTCTCGACGTCGTACGGGATTTCCGGGATCAGCACGACGTCGGCGCCGCCGGCGACGCCCGAATACAGCGCGATCCACCCAGCGTAGCGTCCCATCACCTCGACGACGATCACCCGGTGATGCGCTTCCGCCGTCACGTGCAGCCGATCGATCGCATCGGTGGCGAAGCTCACGGCCGAGTCGAAGCCAAAGGTGTTGGTGGTCTCGACGATGTCGTTGTCGATGGTCTTGGGTACGCCGACCAGCGGGATGCCCAGCTTGCTGAACTCGTGAGCAATCGCCAGCGTGCCGTCGCCGCCGATGACGACCAGGGCATCGAGCTTCATCTTGTGGAACATCTCGACGCAGCGCGCGGAGTAGTCCTTGGTGCCGCCCGTCGTCTCGATGGGATGCAGGAAGGGATTGCCGCGGTTGGTGGTGCCGAGGATCGTGCCGCCTACGCGCAGGATCCCCCTGACGTCCTTGGGGAACAGCCGCCGCGACCGGTTGGCCTCGATCAGCCCGTCGAAACTGTCCTCGAGGCCGATGACCTCGCAGTTGCAGTCGGCGGCCGACTTCACGACGGCGCGGATGACGGCGTTGAGGCCGGGCGCGTCCCCGCCGCCGGTCAGCACCCCGATCCGCTTGACGCCCGAGCGCTTCTCCATCCGCGCGAGTATAGAGCACGCACCCATTGCCCGGTGATGGCGGCAATGGTAGACTTACGCGTTCACAGCATCGACGGGGACCGAAGCGGGCGCCCTGGACGAGTGTGAGACGAGCCGGAAGTGGGGGCGCGTAGCTCAGCTGGGAGAGCGCTGCGTTCGCAATGCAGAGGTCGGGAGTTCGATCCTCCCCGCGTCCACCATCCTTCGCTCACTGGGAACCCCCTCCTTTTCCTCACCGCGGCCCCGACGTTTCTCCGGACACAACGACTCGAAGACAAGATGGCGCCAGCGAGTGCTGCTTCGGTTTCGCTGCGCGCGTTCCGCGGGACACGCTCTGGCGGACACTCGCGGCCTGGCGCCTATTCCTCGGCCGCGCCCTCCGCGTCGGCCGATTCTTCCGCGGCCAGCTTGCCGCGCCGTTTGAGCATCGTCTCCACCAGCCCCCGGAGCGCCTGCGCGGCGAGCGCGTTGGCCAGGGTGAGGCGCTGCAACTCGTCGAAATCCGTGTCGGACGGGTCGCTGCGCGGATCGACGGCCTCAACCTTGACCGCGATGTCGGCGAGGTGCGCGGCGGCGTTCTGCGCGCCCCGCATAGAGGCCTTAAGTGCTTCGATTTCGGTCACATCCGCCATATGGGGCCCACTTTATCGCAGTTACAGGTTCGGGGCCTCGGCCAACAGATATGTGATCGAGTCGTGTCCACGGCCGGTACAGGCGGTTGGTAACTCCGCGAATTACGGGGCTTATCCTGCACCGACGGAAATGGCATGATGGTGCGCCCGTTGCAAACTTGTTGGGCCCCGTGCACATGTCCGCAGCCTCCCCGGATTCCGAATCGTCCCAGTCATCTTCGGGCTACGAAGACGGCCTGGGCCGCCGTGTGCTCGCCTTCGACCGTGAGTCGGGCGACATGCTGGAGCGGCTGGTGCTGCGCCCCGAGCTGTCGGCCTTCGAAGCGGCGCTGAGGGAGCGGCTGACCATTGTCGCGGGCCTGGAGGACGAGCGCTTCACCCGACCGCGCGACATCGAGCGTGGCGCGGACGACCGGCTGACGGTCGTGTCGGAGAATGTGGCCGGCCGCCGGCTGTCGGACGTGCTCGACTCGGCCGCCGAGCATGGGATTGTCGCCGGGCTGGACGCTGCGCTCGGACTCCTGCTTGAACTGCTGCCGGCGCTGGCGCGTCTCCACGACGCGGGGCTGGCCCATGGGTCGCTGGCGCCCGGCCGCATCATGATCTCGCCCGTCGGACAGATCGTGGTCGTGGACGCCATTTACGCCGAGCCCCTCGAGCGGCTCAAACTCACCCGCCGCCGGCTGTGGTCGGAACTCCGCCTCGCGTTTCCCTCGTCGGCCGGTGGCGCGCGGTTCGACAAAGCGGCGGATCTCGGGCACGCGGCGATGACGGCCGCGGCGTTGAGCATCGGGCGGCCCCTACGAGATGACGACTATCCGGACGGCATCCCGGCGTTGCGGCAAGAGATCGTCGAGATTGCCAGCATCCGCGGCTCCAAGGCCTTCGCCG
>JBKJRJ010000012.1:0-14191 GCA_046594705.1 Vicinamibacterales bacterium | reverse complement strand
CCGGAGCGCGTGCGAGATGCGGGCGGCGACCAGGAGCACGTCGCCCGCGGGGGGCGCCAGGGCGAGCCGGATGGTCTCGTCCCGCACGAACGTCTCGAGAATGCCGCCGAGCAGGTGATATTCGCGTAACAGCTGGTGAACCGACGCTTTCTGTGCGTGGCGGAGCAGCCCCAGCTCCCGCGCCTTGGCCACCACCGCGGTGTTGGCCGCAAGTTCCTCCACCGCCGGCGCCGCGACGTATCCGGCGATCTGCTGGATCAACTGGGGGATGTGGTCGAGCAAATCGTTGGTCGGGAAAATCTCGTCGCGCTCCAGAGTCAGCACTTCATTGAGACGCTCCAGCCACTGCCGGGCCAGGGCCTGGCTGCTGGCGTGGAGGCTCTCCGCGATGCGGCGGTCGAAGGAATCATCGGTGATCATCGGTGGTCCGGGGTCAATGCGGGCGTGCCGCCGGGTCCGCGAATGACTTCGATACGGTCGATGTCAGCAAGCGGGACATCCTGCACCGACCAGAACGTGCCGGCAAAGAGCGGTGAGTACACGGTCCGGCCGTCGATCAGGACCAGCAGCTTGTTGGACGTGGAAATATTGAACCCGCGTGCGCTGATCGCCCAGGTGCCGTTGTCGGCACGCGCGACCTCGATACCGTCGGCCAGGCGCCGCGCTTCGGCGAGGTTGGCGGCGCCTGACCGGCGGATGTCTTCCCGGCGCAGCACCGACACCGCGGCCGCGGCTTGGGAGAGCGGTTCGCTGCGGCGTGACGCGGTCGTGATGTCGAGCTGCGTCAGCTCCCCGATGGACAACCGTTTCAGGTTCTGTGCGAGTGGGATGTCGGGCGGTTGGGGAAAGGCTGGGTCCGGTGGCTGGGCGCCCGCGCTGGCCGCCGCCGTCAGCGCGAACAATGCCAGGACCGCCGCGCGAACCGAAGCACTCATCGGGACAAGTATAAAACGGCTGGGTTCGCTACGCGGCCTTGCGCCTGCCAGAGGGGTTGCGAAGCAGGCAGCGGAACTCAGGGAACGGACGCAGGAGCCGGACGATCGTGGCGGCGAGATCCCGCACGCCGCAGTTCGCCGGCAACGCCTCGTCGAAGCCCGAGAGCATCGCGTCCCGCCTCTCCCGCTCGGCCATCGTGTTGTCGACGAGGGCGACCAGGACGCGACGGCCGAACCGCGGCTTGGCGCGCAGCCGCGCCGCCAGCATCGGCAGGTGGCAATCACTGCCGGCATGGACCACCACGGCGTGATACTGCGTGAGGGATTCATTGGGGGGCAAGTCGTCAGAGGCTTCCACCTTGAAGCCGAGGTCCCGAAGGCTTGCGAGGCGGTTCTCATCGACACCCGTCGTGACATACAGGATTGCGCACTGCGCCATGGGGCTCGTTTCCCTCCTCAACCATTCTCGCAACCCTTGTGCCACCGGACTCGCAGCTCTTCCTTACCGCGTCCTATAATCGATAGGCAGGAGATGTCATGAGTACCAGCCGCACCGTCGTCTGTCCGATCGACTTCTCGCAAGCGTCCCGCGGGGCGCTGAAATACGCTACGGCGATCGCCACTCATATCGGCGCCGGTCTGACGTTGCTCACGGTCAATGACCCGCTGTTGGTCGAGGCCTCGGAGATGACCTACGGCCCCGGCCGTCTCGCGGCCGACGCCAATACCGAGATGGAGCGGTTCTTCACCGACACCTTCGCGGGGCACCCGCCCGCCGTCCGCCCGACCTTCCGCGTCTCCACCGGGGCCTCGGCCGCCGAGATCCTCGGGATGTCGGCTCGCGAGTCGGCGGACCTGATCGTCATGAGCTCACACGGCGCGACCGGTGTCCGCAAGTTGTTCTTCGGTTCGACCACCGAGCGCGTGCTGCGCGAAACGACGGTGCCGGTCCTGGTGACGCCGCCGGCGGACCTTGGCCCTCTGACGCTGAACGAGATCCGCGCGACTGTCCGTCGCATCGTCGCGCCGGTGGATTTGAGCGCCGCGCTGGATCACCAGGTCGGCATCGCCAGCGGGCTGGCCGAGGCGATCGGCGTCCCGCTGTTGCTGGTGCATATCGTCGAACCCGTGCGCGCGATGGTGCCGGGGCACCTGCACACCGCGACCGTCGACGGCGAGCGCCGCGATCGGGCGGAGCGCCGGCTGCACGCGGTGGCGGCTCGCCTGCCTGCCGCAGTGCGGCCGGAAGGGCTGGTGATGTTCGGGGAGCCGGCGGAGGAGATCGCCAAGATCGCGCACGACCGCGGCGCCGGATTGATTGTCATGGGCCTGCACGCGTCGGCGCTGCTCGGGCCGCGGATGGGGTCGGTGACCTACCGCGTGCTGTGTCTCGCCAACGTGCTCGTGCTCGCGCTGCCCCCCTCGTCGCCGTCCGTCGCATAGTCGGTGAGGGCGCCGCCGGGCGCGGCGGCCCGCAGGGCGTTCAGCACGACGCCAAGGTCGATGACCTCCTGGACGATGGCGCCCGAGACCGGAGGTAGCCATCCGGCGAGCGCGACGAACATCCCGGCGATGCTGAGCACCATGCCGCCGACCGCGCTCTGCAGCGCAATGCGGCGCATCCGTCGGGCGATATGGAACAGCTCGTCCACCCGCGCGAGCGACGTGTCCATGATCACGGCGCCGGCCGCCTCGGTCGTGATCTCGCTCTGATGCCCGAACGCGAGCCCCACGGTCGCGGCCGCGAGCGCGGGCGCGTCGTTGATGCCGTCCCCGATAAAGAGCGTCGGCGCGCGGCGCACCTCGGCGCGGGTGATCGCCACTTTTTCCTCCGGCGTGCGCCCGGCGTGAATCTCCCGGATGCCGACGCGATCCGCGAGATACCGCACCTCCTGTTCCCGATCGCCCGAGACGATCATGATCCGTTCGAGCCGGTGTCTCGGACCCAGGTGGCGGATGAACGACCGGCTGTCCTCGCGCGGGCTGTCGTGGAAGCGGTAGATCGCCCCGCACGCCCCGTCCACCACGACGACGCACTCCAGGCCGGGGCTCTGGGGGGGCAGGTCGGGCCCGAGGCCCATTGTTTCGGCGTGACGGCGGCCGACAATTCGCACGGCGGCGCCGTCGACGGTCCCTTCGAGACCCTGGCCCGGCGGTTCCCGCAGCGCCGAGACCTCGAGCGGGATCAGGCCCTCGCGCGCCCCGGCCGCGACGATGGCCTTGGCCAGCGGATGCTTCGAGTACCGTTCGAGGCTCGCGGCGAGCTGCAGGACGCGGCGAGGATCGGCGCCCGGCCCCGGCACGCGATCGGTCAAGGTTGGCGCGCCGTAGGTGAGCGTCCCGGTCTTGTCGAGAATGATGGTGCGGCACGTGTCGATGCGCTCCAGCACGGCCGGGTCCCGGATAATGATGCCGCGCCGCGCCGCGAGCGAGATGGAGCCGATGATCGCGATCGGGATTCCGATCAGCAGGGGACACGGCGTGGCGACCACGAGGACCGCGAGAAAGCGCACCGGATCGCCGCTCCACGCCCAGGCGGCCGTGGCGAGGACGAGCGCGATCGGGGTGTAGCGCGCGCCCAGCATGTCGCCGAGCCGCCGCAGGCGGGGACGGTGCTGCTCCGACTCCCGCATCACCGCCATGATGCGGGCGTAGCGGGAGTCCACGGCGGCGCGGGCCGCCCGAATCGTCAGGGCGCTGTCCGCGTTGATCGCCCCCGAGAACACCTCCGAGCCCGGGGCCTTGGGCATCAGGAACGGCTCCCCGGTGAGATAGGCCTCGTTCATCACGCCGTGTCCCTCGAGCACGACGCCGTCCACGGGACAGATCTCGTGCGGCAGCACGACCAGGGTGTCGCCGACGCGAATCTCGTCGAGGCTGACCTCGGCGACGGCGCCGCCGGTGCGGCGGTGCGCGGCCGACGGCATGCGGCGCGCCAGCGCCTGCAGGACCGAGGAGGCCCGGCCGAGCGCCATCCCCTCGAGCGCCTGGCCGCCCGACAGCATCAGCACGACGAGCGCGCCCGCGAGGTACTCGCCGAGCACGATCGCGGTGACGATCGAGATGCCGGCCAGCAGGTCGGCGCCGAACTGGCGCCGCGCCGCCTTCCAGGCTAGGGCGACGACCAGGGGCGCCCCCCCGGCCGCGAGCACCACGAAGAGCGGTGCGTTCACGGCGGCTGCGCCGGCCGCGAGACCCCATCGGAGCCAGAGGTGCGCCACGATGCCGGCGGCCGCCAGCGCCGCGATCAAGGGCCCGGCCGCCAGCCAGCCGGCGGCCGTTCGCCGGATCATCAGGCCGGGCTCGCGATCCTGCACACCCGGGTGGTCACGTCCATTACGCCGTCCTACTTTGCGCGCGGCGGATAGCGCGAGAGATACAGGTACGCCGCCGCGATTTCCTGGTCCTTCAGGTAATAGAACACCGGCATGCGGCCGCGATGGAGGGCGGGCAAATCGCCCATCAGCACCGGCGCTCCGACGCGCGCCTTGGCGGCGAAATCCGCGATCGACCGGTCGGCGATCAGCGAGGAGAGCGGCGGCGTGGCACCGGCGAGCAACGCGTTGCCGGCCGGGCGCGGACCTTCCGCGTCGTGACAGATGTGGCAGGTGCCCTTCACCACGTTCTCGCCCACGCGTGCCCAGCTCACCATCGCGGGCGCCGGCTTCGTCGTGCCGGCGCCCGCGAGCTCGGTCAGGTAGGCATACAGCATGTCGATGTCGGACTCCTGCAGATGCCCGCGCGGCGGCATCTTCTCGCCTCCCTGCTGAATCCGGCGGTAGAGCGCGAGGCGCGACGCGCGGGCCTGGTCGCGCGCCCCGGGTGCCGTGGCGCCGTGTCCCTCGCTCTGCAGCCGGTGCCGCATCATCTCAAACGACGAGCCTTCAACCGCGGGCAGCACCGATCGGACTTCCGGCGGCGCGCCCGTGCCCCCGGCCCGATGACAGCCCTGGCAGTTCAAGCGGTAGAGGTCGGCGCCCGTCACCGCGACGGTGCCGCCGACCGGCAGCACGAGCGGCCTGCGCTGCACGGCGAGATCGGCCGGGCTCGGACCGTACCGCCCCGAACCGCGGCCCAGGCTGGTGTCGCGATACGGGGTGCCGAGGTGACTGAGCCAGCTCGGCCCGGTCACGGGCGTCACGACGGGCGCGGCGGGTCGAGTCTGCCGGGGACCGGGGCCGTCGCCGCGAACGGCCACGCCGGCGACGACGAGCAGAAGGGCGAGTGCCGCCGTGTGGGTCGGGCGCATAGGTGACCTCCAGATGCCGAGGGGTGTGGCGACGCGGCTGCCGGGTTTCCGGCAGTCCGGTCGCCGATCAGCGAAAAGCTCCCGGTTTTCGTGGCGTTTTCGCTGGCCTGCGAGATGCTCCTGCGAGGGTCATGCCTACTGCCCTTTCCCTCATCGACACCGCCGCTGACGTGCTGCTGCGCGACGGCACGACAACCCGGCTGCGGCCGGTGCTCGCGGCCGACGCGCCTGCCGTCCTCTCGCTGTTCGAGCGGCTGTCGGAACGCAGCCTGTACTACCGCTTCATGACGGATCCGCGCCTGAATCTCGACAAGGTGCGGCGGCTGATCGACGTGGACCAGGAGTCGCAGGTGCTGCTGGTGGCGGAGCGCGCCGGCTGCCTCGACGGACTGGCCGGCTACTATCGCGACCCGGTCCGGCCCGAACGCGCCGAGGTGGCGTTCGCGGTCGCCGACGCCATGCAGGGGCACGGTCTCGGCACGCGCATGCTCGAGCGCCTCGCCGAACTGGCCCGCGAGCGCGGCGTCCAGGCCTTCGACGCCTACGTGCTCGGTGAGAACCTGGCGATGATGGATCTCTTCCTGCAGTCCGGGTTCGCGCTGACACAGGGCCTCGATCACGGCGTGTTCCACGTCGTCCTGACGCTGGATCCCACTGATGCGTATGAGGCCGCCTCCGGCCGTCGCTCGCAGCTGGCGGCCGCCTCGTCGATCCGCCCGTTCTTCGAACCGCGATCCATCGCCGTCGTCGGGGCCAACCGGGAGCCCGGGCGGATCGGATCCGAGATCTTGCGCAACCTGCATGACAACGGCTTCACCGGCCGGCTCGTGCCGGTGCACCCTTCCGGCGGGACCATCGGCGGCCTGACGGCGTATCCGTCAGTGGGCGCGATCCCCGGCGAGATCGACCTGGCCGTGATCGTGGTGCCGGCCGCCGCGGTCAACCAGGTCGTGGACGAGTGCCTGACGAAGGGCGTCAGGGCGCTCGTGGTCATCAGCGCCGGCTTCGGCGAGGTGGGGGAGCCGGGGATGGTGCTGCAGTCGGCGCTGGTTGACCGGATCCGCGCGGCCGGCGTCCGCCTGATCGGCCCCAACTGCATGGGGATCATCAGCACCGATCCCGCGGTCCGCATGAACGCGACGTTCTCGCCGGTCTATCCCCCGGAAGGGCGCATCGCGTTCTCCACGCAGAGCGGCGCGCTGGGCCTCGCGATCATCGACTACGTCACGCGCCTCAATATCGGCATCTCGAGCTTTGCCTCGATCGGCAACAAGGCCGACGTGTCGGGCAACGACCTCCTGCAGTACTGGGCGGAGGATCCGCGGACCGACGTCATCCTGCTCTATCTCGAGAGCTTCGGCAACCCGCGCAAGTTCGCCGAGATCGCGCGGCGGGTGGGCCGCACCAAGCCGGTGGTCGCCGTCAAGGCCGGGCGCTCCGATGCCGGGGCGCGCGCCGCCTCCTCGCATACCGGCGCGCGGGCCAGCCGCGACGTGCTGGTCGAGATGATGCTGAGGGAATCGGGCGTCATCCGCACCCGCACGCTGGAGGAGCTGTTCGACGTCGCCAGTGTGCTGGCCCACCAGCCGGTCCCGGGCGGCCCGCGCGTCGCCCTCGTCACCAACGCCGGCGGCCCCGCCATTCTCGCGGCCGACGCGTGCGAGGCCAACGGCCTGGAAGTGCCGGTGCTGTCGGAGGCGACCCAGGCCTTGCTGCGCGCCCTGCTGCCGGCGACCGCGAGCGTGACGAACCCGGTGGACATGATTGCTTCGGCCACGCCGGAGCAGTACCGCCGCGCGGTCGAGATTGTCGCCGCCGACCCGTCGGTCGACAGCATCATCGCGATCTTCATTCCACCCCTCGTCACGGAGCCGGCCGCCGTCGCCGCGGCGATCCGCCAGTCGGCCGCGAGTACGTCGAAGCCCGTGCTGGCGTCATTTCTCGGGAGCCAGGGGCTGCGTCCGCAGCTCGCGCCGGTCCCGTCGTTCCTGTTCCCGGAGGCGGCCGCCATCGCGCTGGCGCACGTCACGCGCTACGGCGAGTGGCTGCGCCGCCCGGTCAGCTCAATCGAGCGGCTCGACCCGGCCATCATTGATCGCGTCAGCGCCATCATCGAGCCGGCGCTCGCTGAACGAACCGAGTGGCTCTCGCCCGAGCAATGCGAGGCGCTGCTCGACGCGGCAGGCATGCCCGTGGTGCGCTCCCGCAGGGTCACCACCGCCGACGCCGCGGTGGTGGCGGCCAGGGCCGCGGGTCTGCCGGTCGTGCTCAAGGCCGTCGGCACGGGCATTCTGCACAAGAGCGACGTCGGCGGGATCCGCCTGGGCCTCGCCTCGGAGCAGGCGGTGCGGGACGGATTTGCCGCACTTACCGCGCGCCTCGCCGACCGTCTGGACAGCGTCCTCGTCCAGCCGATGGTGAGTGGCGCGGTGGAAATGGTCGTCGGCGGCGTGAACGACCCGGCCTTCGGGCCGGTGGTGATGTGCGGAATGGGGGGCGTCCTCGTGGATGTGCTCGACGACACCGCCTTCGCGATGTGTCCGCTGGACGATGCCGGGGCACGCGCGCTGCTCGATCGGATCAAGGGGCGGATCAGGCTGCGGGGGTTCCGCGGCGCCCCGCGGGCCGACGAAGCGGCGCTTCGGGCGCTGATGGTACGCGCTTCCCAGCTGCTGCACGCGTGTCCCGAGATACAGGAACTGGATCTCAACCCCGTCATGGCGCTGCCCTCGGGCGCCGTCGCGGCTGACGTTCGCATTCGCGTCGGCCGCCGGTCTCCGGAAGCCGCCGGACGCCGTATCCGCTATTGAGGTGTCACATGATCACCATTCAGAACATCCTCGTGCCGTCCGATTTCAGCGAGTGCTCCGACGCGGCCATCCGCTACGGGATCGAGCTGGCGCGCAAGTTCGACGCGACCCTTCATCTCCTGCATGTGGTCCAGGATCCGATGACCATGCCGTGGGCGGCGGAGGGGCTGGCCGTGCCGATGCTCGAGGTCCTCGGGCCGTGGCAGAAAGAGGCGGAGGCACGGCTGACGGCGCTGGTGCCCGCCGCGGATCGCGGGCGCGTGCGGGTCAGTTCGACGGTGGCCTCCCCCTATCCGGAGATCCTCCGGTTCGCCGAACACGAAAACATCGATCTGATCGTGATGGGCACGCACGGTCGGGGCGGCGTCAGCCACCTGCTGCTGGGCAGCATCGCGGAGAAAGTCGTGCGCCGGGCGCCGTGCCCGGTTCTCACCGTGCGCGCCCCGCAACTGGGCCTGGTCGCGCTGCCGGTGGCGGTCGCTATTGCATCGGCAGTGTGACGGTCACCACCGTGCCGCCTGACGCCGGGCAGTCGATGGCGATGGCCCCGCGGTGGCGCTCGATCACGCGCCGGGCGGTGGGCAGGCCGAGCCCCGTGCCGCGGTGCTTGGTGGTGAAGAAGGGCTCGAAGATCTTTTCGCGTACGTCCGCCGGGATTCCCGGCCCGTCGTCCGCGAACGCCACGCTGGCGGCGAGATCGTCGGCGTGGATCGAGATCCGGATGGTCCCGGCATGCCCGGCGGCCTGCGCCGCGTTGAGCAACAGGTTGAGGAAGACCGTCTTGAGTTGTTCGGCGTCGGCCTGGACCACGGCGCCGCTCGCCGAGGTCGTGACGCGGAGCGCCAGGTAGACCGGGTCCTTGTGCAGCAGCGCGACGACGTCCTCCACGAGGCCCGCCAGGTTGACCGGACCAAGCCGTGGCTCGCGGGGACGCGCGAACACCAGCAGATCCTCCACGATGTCGTTCAGCGAATCGACCCGGGCCACAACCTCCCTCACGATGGCGCGATCGCGCCCCGCCTCCGGTAGTCGGCCGCCGATCACCTGGAGCGCCCCTTTGATGGCGGCGAGCGGGTTTTTGACTTCGTGGGCGACCACGGCGGCCATTTCGCCGAGCCGCGTGAGCGCGGCCTGCTCGAGCAGCTGCTGCTCGGACCGCTTCCGATCGGTGACGTCGCTGCGGATCGCCATGTACTGGTACGGCTTGCCCCGTCCGTCGAGGAACGGGACGATCGTCGTGTCCACCCAGTAGGTGGCGCCGTCCTTCGCGCGGTTGCGGATCTCGCCGCGCCAGATGCGGCCGTTGGCGATGGTCTGCCACAGGTCGCGGATGAACTCCTTCGAGTGGTAGCCGGAGTTGATGATCCGGTGGTCGCGCCCCAACAGCTCGTCCCGCGGATATTTCGAAATCTCGACGAATTTGTCGTTGACGAAGGTGATCTCCCCCTTGACGTTGGTGATCGCCACAATCGCCGCCTGGTTCAGCGCGAAGCTGGTGTCCGCGAGATCCTTGGTCGAACGGTCGAGCGCCCGCCCGGTACCCGCGTACTTCGCCACCAGCCACGCCGTCACCCAGATGCCGACCAGCGTGAGGGCCGTGTTGACGACCGCGTGCATCGCGATTTCGGCTTCCGGCGACAGCCAGGCGCCGAGGGTCGTGAGCAGCGTCACGCCCAGGGCCGCCCAGAGCGCGAAGCCGCGTGCCTGGGTGAACAGGCCGACCAGGATCACGACCCCGTAGAGCGCCGAGACGGTGATCCCGAGCGGCAGCCGGAGATCCGCCATGAAGATGGTGGCCGCGAGGAGGACCGCGAGCGCAATCAGGCGCCGGTCGCCGGCCGGCGGGAGCGGTAGGGGTAGGGGCGTATTGGAAGTTGGCATCGGTAATGGATCTACCGATGCTAGTCCTCAGAGATGCTCGCTGCAAGGACCCCAATCCGGGGAATAGTCCGCATCGACAAGGAAATATTCCGCATATGTGCACGGTCCTCGTGGTGGACGACGAGCCGCTCATTCGCTGGGCCCTGCGTGAAGGGCTCGAGGGCGCGGGCTACGCCGTGCTCGAGGCCGGCACCGCGCGCGAAACGCTGGATTCCCTGGCGCGGGCGACCAGCCCGATTGCCGTCGCCCTGCTCGACGTGCGCCTCCCCGATTCCGACGACCTCGGCCTGCTGCGGCGCCTGCGGCGCCTCGCGCCCGACTGCCGGGTCATTGTCATGACCGCGCACGGCACGGCCGACCTGCTGGCGGAGGCGCTGACCGCCGGGGCGTTCGATACGATCTCGAAACCGTTCGACATGGCCCGCGTCGTCGGTCTGGTCCGAGCCGCTCAGCACGCCTCAGCCCTGAGCCCTGAGACATAATGTCTCCATGCCGGCCACTATCCTCGTCGTCGACGACGAGCCGCTGATCCGCTGGACGCTCGTCGAGCGCCTGTCACAGGACGGCCATACCGTCGTCGAAGCCGAGACCGCGAAGGCGGCCCTGGCGCGCTTCGGCCCTGATATCGATCTCGTCCTGCTCGACTTCAAGCTGCCGGATTCCGATGGCCTGCAGGTGCTGCGGTCGATGAAGGCGTCGGACGCCGATGTCCCGGTGATCCTGCTGACGGCATTCTCGTCAATCGAGACGGCCGTCGAGGCGATGAAGCAGGGGGCCTATCACTACGCCAACAAGCCGTTCAACCTGGACGAGCTCGCGCTGGTCGTGCAGAAGGCGCTCGAGACCACGCGGCTGCGGCGCGAGGTGAAGGTCCTCCGGGCGTCGCGCGCCGAGCCCTACTCCCTCAGCCGCATCATTGGAGACTCGCCGACGATGACCGGCCTCAAGGCGCTGCTCCAGAAGGTCGCCGCGAGCCCGTCGTCCACCGTCCTCCTGCGCGGGGAGAGCGGCACGGGGAAGGATCTCGCCGCCAAGACGATTCATTACAACAGCGAGCGGTCGGCGCGGCCCTTCATGAACATCACCTGCTCGGCGCTGCCCGACGCGCTGCTCGAGAGCGAGCTGTTCGGGCACGAGCGGGGGGCCTTCACTGACGCGCGGCAGCAGAAGATCGGACTGCTCGAGTCCGCGGAAGGCGGGACGGTCTTCCTCGACGAAATCGGCGAGATGGTGCCAGCTCTGCAGGCGAAGCTGCTGCGGTTCCTCGAAGAAAAGGCCTTCAAACGTGTCGGCGGGTCGGGCGACGTGCGCGTCGATGTCCGCGTCATCGCCGCGACCAACCGCGACCTCGAAGACGCGGTGAAGCAGGGGCAGTTCCGCGAGGATTTGTACTACCGCCTGAACGTGATGCAGATTACGCTGCCGTCGCTGCGCGAACACGCCTCGGACGTGCCCCTGCTCGTGGCGCACTACATCGCCGTCTTCAATCGCGAGTTCCGCAAGGCGACCCGCGGCGCGACGCCTGAGGCGATGGCGCTGCTGCGGTCGCATCGCTGGCCAGGCAACATACGCGAGCTGCGTAACGCCGTCGAGCGAGCCATGCTGCTTGCCGAGGGGGAGTGGTTGACGCCCGATCTGCTGCCGGTGGCCGCCGCGCGCGCCTCGACCGCGCAGACGATGGAGTTGCCGGAGGAGGGCGTGCACCTGGAGACCCTCGAACGCGAGCTGGTGGTCCAGGCGCTCCGCCGCACCGGCGGGAACCAGACCAGGGCCGCGGCGCTGCTCGGGCTCAACCGGGACCAAATCCGGTATCGGATCGAGAAATTCAACCTCGAGAAGACCGCACCGGAACCCTCGAAGCTCTAGCGGGAGAATCCCCGCCTCGCCGAGCGATATTCCCCGTCTCCACAAAAGCAACGGCCATGCCGTGAGCGAAATACGCCGTATTCATTGAGGAAATCGCGCCGGCACCATGCGGCATCCCTGTTGCTCTTACGGTATTCCGTCAGGAGTAGCGAACATGGTTTCTCGCGATCAAATTGAATCGGTTCTCGGCCGCATCCGTCCGTTGATGCAGGCCGACGGCGGGGATATCGAGCTCGTCGACGTGCAGGGCAACAGCGCGCACGTGCGGCTGACGGGCATGTGCGCGGGATGTCCCAGCGCGCACATGACGCTCTACATGGGCGTCGAGATGGCGCTGCGCGACGAGATCCAGGACTTCGAAGAACTGGTGGTCGTATGAGGGCCCAGGGCGCGTTTTCGCTCGACGATGTGGTGGTCGGCCAGAGCACCAGAATGCGCGCGATCTTCGATTTCGCGAAGGTCGTCAGCCGCAGCGACAGCAGCGTCATCATCACGGGGGAGAGCGGCACCGGCAAGGAAGTCATCGCCAACCTCCTGCACCACGCGAGCAGCCGGCGCCACCAGCCGTTCGTCGCGGTGAGCTGCGCCCTGTTCTCCGAGAACCTGATCGAGACCGAGCTGTTTGGCCACGATCGGGGCGCGTTCACCGGTGCCATCAAGGACAAGCCGGGACGCTTCGAGATGGCCCAGGGCGGCACCCTCTTCCTGGACGACATCGACGACGTGCCGCTGTCGATGCAGGTGAAGCTGCTGCGGGCGATCCAGAATCGCACGGTCGAGCGGGTCGGGGGCACGCGGTCGATTGCCGTGAACGTCCGCGTCATCACCGGGTCCAAGCGCGACCTGAAAAAGATGGTCGCCGAGGGCACCTTCCGCGAGGACCTGTTCTACCGGCTGAACGTGCTCCCGATCGTGCTGCCGCCGCTCCGCGATCGGCGGGAGGACATTCCCATGCTGACCGACTTCTTCTTCAAGAAGTTCTCGCGGGCCCGCGGCATCGACGTACCGGCGGTCTCGCCGGCGGTTCGCTACGCGTTCGGGCGCTACCGGTGGCCGGGCAATGTCCGCGAGCTGGAGAACGCCTGCGAGCGGGTCGTGCAAACGGTGACCTGCGGGACGGTGCGGATTGGCTGTGTGGCGGCGAGCGTGCTGTTCGGGCCAACTGACGCCTCGGCGGCGCCCATCGCCACCGAGATCGGCGTCGCTGCGGCCCCGGCGATCTCGCTCGACGATCGACTGCGCGAAGTGGAATCGAACCTGATCGTCTGGGCGCTCAAGGCCAGCGACGGCAACAAGTCGAAAGCGGCGGAGCTCCTGAGCATCAAGCGCTCGACGCTCGGGGACCGCATCGCCCGGTGCGGCCTGGGGGATCCCGCCGTCCACCACGCCGACGCGGCGGTGGACGACGCGACGGCAGCCGACCAAGCGCGCGCCGAGCAGCCCGCCGACGAGGCGCCGATCGCGATGTCCGCCTAGCCGTTCGCCAGCGTCGCGACGAAACGGTCGAGCGCGGGCCAGTCGGTGAACACGTAGTCGCGCGACGTATCGGTCGGTGCGCCGGCCTCCCTCCCCTGATGCCAAGTGCCTGGCGGGAACACGCGCCGGATCGCGCCGATCGCGACCTGTCCGGCGGCAGGCCGGCATTGTCGGTCACCTCGCCACGCGACATTGTGTCCTTGCCGCCGACTGGGCTCCACGAGTCTCCCTGTGTAAGGCCAGTCCCCTTGGAACCGTGATGTCTAGCCTGATTCCCGGGCGGGCATCCCGCCTCGCGGCGTCTCATCGCTCACTAATGCCCAATCAGCTCGCTCTTCGCGCCTTGCGATCCGGGCGCCGCGTTGGCGCCCTCGTGATGGATTCGCAGGTAGAGCCCTTCCATGTCCGCGCGGAGTCGATAGATGATCGTCGCGAGCCGCCGCTGAACCGCCGCGCGATCGGTGCGGGCTGCAAGCCTCGCTTCGATGTACTCAATCGCGCGATCCACGAGAGGGGTCAGTCCGGCATAGTCGGTGTCGTGGAAGAAGGTGCCTGGATAGTCCGGCACGGCAGCGAGCATGCGCTCGACGTCTCCGGCGGCGGCGAGGAACGCGCGCCGCGATCGGGCCGCGCCAAGCACGTCCACGAGACCGGCAGCCCTCTCGACGAACGTCTCCACGGGTCCCCCTCGCCGCAATTACGAAGACTTGGTCCGCAGCTCGGTGATCATCGTGCGCACTTTGCCCGCATCCGGGTAGCCGGGGACCGCGGCGAGCAGCCGCTCCCAGGCGGCGATCGCCCCCTTCGGGTCGTGCTTGGCGTCGCGCTTGACGATACCGACATTGAACAGGGTCTGACCGTGCGCGGGATCGATGGTGAGTGACCGCTCGAACTGCGCGAGAGCCTCGTCAGGCCGGCCGGCGTAGTGGAGCGACGTCGCCAGGTCGGTGCTCACATTGACGTTCTTCGGATCG
>JBKJRJ010000519.1:0-3827 GCA_046594705.1 Vicinamibacterales bacterium | reverse complement strand
GCCGCCGCGGCCGGTCACTTCGTACTTCGTCGTGCTGATCGTCTGCTCCGCGCCGCGCGAGGTCTCCACCGTCATCAGGTCGCGGTCGCCGGACGAGGCCATGAATCCGAGCACGCGCGAAGCGGCGGCCGGAGCGGGTGCTCGGCTCGACGTAAAGCTCGAACGAGAAGCGCAGGCTGTAGCGCTGCCCTGCGCGACCGCGAGCACCGCGTCACCTTCGCGCAGGCGCGTCGTCGTCAGATCCCTCACTACCTTCTGACGCTTCACCCACCCGTCGCGCGACACGATGACGACGTTGTCTTCCTCGACGATGAAGTCGCCACGGCCGTCAGTGCGGGGACGTCGTTCGATGTACGACCCGCCCGCCCGGTGCGTCCTCGCATCGGCCGGAGGGGTCCATTGTTCGAAGGTCGCGCGGGGCATCTATAATCCTCCCCATGCTTCCACTGCTCGCCCTCTCGTGGCTGCTCGTGCAGGCGCCGGCCGCACAGCCGAATCGCGCAGTGCCACACCCCTACAAAGACGACACCATCGCGTCGGCCGCGCTGGGGCGGACGATGAAGTACCGGGTACTACTGCCCGAGGGCTACGAAGGCTCGGGCCAGCGATACCGCGCGCTCTACCTGCTGCACGGTTTGACCGGCGACTACATGGACTGGAGCACGCGGACGGACCTCGCGAACGATCGCTCGCGCGCCGTGCCGCTCGTCATCGTGATGCCGGACGGGGAGAACGCCTGGTACACGAATGCCGCCGACAAGGGCCCGCGCTTCGAGGACTACATCGCGGACGATCTGGTGACGGACGTCGAGAGCAAGTACCGCGTCATCCGGGCCCGCTACGGCCGCGCCATCGCGGGACGTACCACGGGGTTCCCGGAGCGCACACCTGGGATTACAGGAATCGCCGCGTTGAGGTGTTCCTGCCGTGGCTGATGAGGGCCTTCAGAAACGCCGAAGGGCGTTGAACGGACCTGACGAATGCGCGACGCACCGATGATCGGACAGACGATCTCACGCTACCGCATCGAGGAAAAAATCGGCGAAGGCGGCATGGGCGTCGTCTATCGCGCCAAGGACCTCGAGCTGAGCCGCAGCGTGGCGGTCAAAGTCCTGTCCGAGGATCTGGTCACCGAGGATCGCCGCCGCCGGTTTCAGCAGGAAGCCCAGACCGCCTCCAGCCTGAACCATCCCCACATCCTGACGGTGCTCGAGACCGGTACGATTGAGGGCCGGCAGTACCTCGTGACGGAGTTCATCGACGGATCGACGCTGCGCGAGTGGGTCCGGCTCGAGCAGCCTTCGGTGCGCCAGATTCTCGAGCTGGTGACGGGCGTGGCCGATGCCCTGGCAACCGCGCACAAAGCCGGGATCGTGCATCGCGACGTCAAGCCCGAGAACATCCTGGTCTCGCGCCAGGGCTACGCGAAACTGGTGGATTTCGGTCTGGCCAAGTTGATCGAACCCGTGGGGGACGTGGAGCACACGCGAACGACCGAGGTGGTCCATACCCGTCCCGGCATCCTGATCGGGACGATGCCCTACCTCGCGCCCGAGCAGGTGGCGGGCAGGCCCGGCGACGCGCGGACCGATATCTACGCGCTGGGCGTCACGTTGTACGAGGCACTCACCGGCGAGCGCCCGTTCGGCGGCACCTCGGACTCCCAGCTCCTCCACGCCATCCTGCACGCGCGGCCACGGCCGTTGTCCGAGCTGCGCGCGGATCTCGCGCATGACGTGCGCTTCGTCGTGGAGAAAGCGATTGAGAAAGATCCGGCCGATCGCTACCAGTCCGCGCGCGAGCTCGTCATCGACCTCAAGAACGCGCAGCGCGCCAGGAGCGCTGACCTGGTCGTAGTCCCACCGGCGGCGCGTCGGCGCCGGTTCGGATGGACCCGCGTCGCGATCGCCGCCGCCATACTGGCGGCTGCCGCCGCGGCCTGGCTCTTGCCGGGCCGCCAAGCCCTCTTCCAAAACCCGCTCGCCGACGCCCGCTTCAACCGGCTCACCGATTTCGAGGGCAATGAGGTCGACCCCGCCGTCTCCGCGGACGGTAAATTCGTGGTCTTCCTCTCCGATCGTGACGGCCCGTTCGATGCCTGGATCACGCAGGTCGGCACCGGACAGTTCGTGAATCTGACCAAGGGCCGCATTGCCGATCTGAACTACGAAATCCTCCGCAGCGTGGGCTTTTCCGCTGACGGCTCGCAGGTGTGGGTGCGCGTGTCGGACGGGAAAGGCGGCGAGCAGGTCCAGCTCATCCCGACGATGGGCGGTGCGCCGCGGCCGTTTCTCGCCAGCGCGGTGATGGCCGCGTGGTCGGCGGATGGAACCCGGATTGTCCATCACGAGCCCTCCGGGGGCGATGCGATCTTCGTCAGCGACCGCAGCGGCGCCAACCCGCATCGGATCTACATATCTCCTCCGGGGATTCACAACCACGAGCCCGCATGGTCTCCCGACCAGCGGTTCGTGTATTTTCTGCGGGGGATTACGAACCCGTTGGAGATGGACATCTGGCGCGTCCCGGCCTCCGGCGGTACAGCGGAGCGGGTGACGCATCACAACGCCACGATCGCCAGCCCGACGCTTCTCGACGACAGAATGCTGATCTACAGCGCCGCCGCCGATGACGGCTCAGGGCCGTGGCTGTACGCGATGGACGTCGAGCGGCGCGTCCCGCACCGCGTCACCCTGGGTCTGGAGCACTATCTGTCGGTCACAGCCACGCGGGACGGGCGCCGGCTCGCGGCCACCGTGTCGAACCCGAGTGGAAATCTGTGGACGGTGGCCATCACCGATCACATCGTCGACGAGTCAGCGGCGCGCCTGATCGATCTGCCGAGCGTGCGCGCGGTCAGCCCTCGGTTCGGCTCCGACTACTTCGTCTACTCGTCCATGAGCAGCGCGGGGAATGGCCTGTGGAAATACAAGGACGGCACGAGCGTCGAGCTGTGGCGCGCCGAGGAGGGCGCGCAGGTGGCCACGCCGGCCATTTCCGCCGACGGGACGCGCGTGGCCTTTACCGTGCGACAGCGCGGCCGCGGCGTCCTCCATGTCGTGAGCTCGAACGGCACCGGCCTGCGCACGCTGAGCGAATCGCTGGACGTGCGCGGCGCGGTGTCGTGGTCGCCGGACGGCCGCTGGATCGCGGCGGCCGCCGACGAAGGCCAGGGCAACCGCCTGTTCAAGATCCCCGTCGACGGCGGCGGCGCGCCGGTTCGGCTGGTGGACGAGCTCTCGTCGAACCCCGCCTGGTCGCCCGACGGCACGTTCGTCGTCTACGCCGGACCGCAAATCGGGGCGTTGATGCCGATCAAGGCCGTGAACGCCGACGGGCAGCCCCATCCGCTGCCCGAGATCCGCGTCCGTACGTTCGGCGAGCGGCACCGGTTCATGCCGGACGGCCGATCGCTGGTGCTGGCGATCGGTGACTACCGCGCGCAGGATTTCTGGCTGATCGATCTGGCCACCGGATCGCGCCGCCAGCTGACCAGGCTCAAGCCCGGGGCGTCGATGAAAAGTTTCGACGTGTCGCCCGACGGCAAACAGATCCTGTTCGACCGTGCGCGCGAGAACTCGGATATCGTGCTGATCGACCTGCCGCACCGCTGAGGCTCATGCGGCTTAGCTCTCCAGAGGCTCGGGCGCCTCCGGCAGCACGGGCATGACCTTCGTGAACTGGCCGCGCTGCAGGAGTTCGCGGCCTTTGCCGCCGCGGCCGGTCACTTCGTACTTCGTCGTGCTGATCGTCTGCTCCGCGCCGCGCGAGGTCTCCACCGTCATCAGGTCGCGGTCGCCGGACGAGGCCATGAATCCGAGCACGCG
>JBKJRJ010000502.1:0-4704 GCA_046594705.1 Vicinamibacterales bacterium | reverse complement strand
GTATGGCCGCCGGCGTCCGCCACTCGGTCGTCCGCGCCACGAGCCAGCAGCAACAGTGCGACGTCGCCATGCCTCCCCGCCGTCGCGGCATGGAGCGCGGTATTGGCGAGGCTGTTGCGGGAGACGGCGTTGATGTCGGCGCCGGCGTCCAGGAGAACGGTCACCGCCTCGGGCTGCCCGAAGAAAGCAGCGAGATGCAGCGCCGACCAGCCGTCGTACGAGTACGCGGCCTCGGCCCCGGGCTCGCGAAGCGCACGCGAGAGGTCGGTCAATCGCCCCGTCGCGGCGGCCGCGAAGAGGTCCACGGGGGCGCCGAGCGCAATCAGTACCTCCACCGCAGGCCGGTGCCCGCGGTAGAGCGCCGCCATCAGCGGCGTTTCCCCTGACGTCAGCTTCCGCCCGGCCAGGTCAGGCGCGCTGCCCAGAATCGCTCGCAGCCGCGCAAGATCGCCACCCTTCGCCGCTTCGAATAACGCCTCGAACTCGCTCATTCTGATCCCCCACAGGCCGGGCGGCGCCGGACGTTACCGCGGCACCCGCACCTTCAACGCGTTCGGCCGGATGCGCACCGTGACGGCGCCGCGAGTTCGGCCGACCTCGCCATCCAGGTGATACACGATGTCGCCATCGGTCTCGACTCGGGCGGACTCGATCGACCGGAGCACCACCCGCGCGGCCTTGTCCGCCGTGCCCATGGCGAGATGACGTCCCGCCCACAGGCGCGCCAGCGCGCCGCGGTCCTCCACCACCATCGCTTCGAGCTTGCCGTCGTCCACCAGCGCCTGCGGCGCGACCTGGATTCGGTTGCCGTACTCGCGGCCATTCGCGAAGGCGATCACCAGGGCGTTCGAGATCAACTCTTCGCCGTCGAGCATGACCCGGTAGGTGGACGCGCGGTAGCGGAACGTCTCGACAATACTGATCTGGATGTAGGGCACCAGGCCGCGACGTCCAATGGTTCGCAGGTTGAACTGCTCCGCGACGACCGCATCGAAGCCGATTCCGGCGATGTTGAAGAAGAGGCGGCCGTCGAGTTCGCCGGCATCGACCAGGCGATCGCGGCCGTGGATCACCACGTCGATCGCCGCTACCGGCTGCCACGGCACCCCGAGCTCCGCGGCGAAGCCGTTGCCCGATCCGGCGGGAACGATGCCAAGCGCGACCGGGCTTCCCGCGACGACGCTGCCGATCTCGTTGATCGTGCCGTCACCGCCCCAGGCGAGAATCGTCGGGGCTCCCGCGGCCACCGCGGCCCGCGCGAGTTCCGCCGCGTGTCCCCGTCGCTCGGTCAGGTGAATCCGGCCGCCGATCCCGGCGGCGGCAAAGCGTTCCTTCAGCAGCGCGACGCGCCCGGCCGCGACGCGGGGATCGGCGCCCGCGCCCGAAAGCGGATTGACGATCGCGAAAACATCCATTCCAGTCACGCGCGGTCGTGATGTTATAGTAACCACGCCACATGCAACGTCGGAGGCTCCCATGACCAAATTGCCGGTCCGCCTGACGCTGCTCCTCGTGTGCGTCGCGGCGATTGGTTATTCCGCCTTCCTGACCTGGTCGTCCGAGCAACACGCGCGCCTGTCTGGAACCTCTTCCCGACAATTCGATACCGCGGCCCGTGCGCTTGCCGTCGGGATGGCCGATCTGCGCGCCGCGGAACAGGCCTACGTCGCCGCCGGCCAGGGCGAGGACTTCTGGATCACGCGGGTCTCGGCCATGGTCACGGATCTCCACGGCAGGCTGTCCACCCTCCGCTCGCTGGCCACGGCCACCGACGCCGTGGTCGCGATCGACGACGCGTCGGGGGCCCTGCAGGACTTCGAGCAGATGGACAAACGCGCGCGCGATTACGCGCGCAACCGTCAGCTCACCCTCGCGTCGGACCTGGTGTTTACCGACGGCTTCGATCTCACTCGGAAGGCGGGCCAGGCGATCGAGCGGGCCGCCACCGCCGAACTCATCCATCACGACCGCGAAGCAGCGGACCTGCGTCGCAACCAAGTCGTGGCACTTGCCGTCGCAGCGGGGGTCGCGACCCTGGGACTGCTCTTGCTGCTGCCCACCGGCCGCACGCGCCAGGCGACCCCGGTGGCCACGCCCAATCCCCTCGAGCCGCTGGTCTCGGCCGCGACGCTCGAGGACCTGAACGACTTCGGAGTCGTCGCGACCACGACGCCAGGCCCGCCCGATCCGCCTCGACCGACCGTGGACCTCGGGGGCATGGCGGCGTTGTGCGTCGACTTTGCCCGGATCCAGGAAACCCGCGCGCTACCGGCCTTACTCGAGCGCGCCGCCGGCATCCTCAACGCCAGCGGCATCGTCCTCTGGATTGCCGACCCGGACGGCCGGGAGCTGAGTCCGATCGTCGTGCACGGTTATTCGCCGCAACTCGCCACCCGCTTCGGAACGATCCTGCGCGACGCCGAGAATGTTACGGCGCTGGCGTATCGGACCGGCCTCCTCCAGACGATGAAGGGCGACGCCGTGTCGAACGGCGCCGTCGCCGCACCGCTGGTCACCGGGAACGGAGCGGTCGGCGTCATGGCGGCGGAAATGAAGGAGGGCGGCGAACAGCAGCAAGCCCTGCTGGCCGCCGCCACGATCTTTGCCTCCCAGCTGGCGACGCTCGTCGGCCCGCCCTCCGCGCGCGCAAAAGCGGAAGCCGCCGGCTAGACCCTCGTCCGCGGCCTGCTGCGCGCGTCAGCCGCCTCCAGCTTCCCCTTCAACGTCTGCGTCTTGCGATCGCGCGTCACCTCCACCGTGAGGTCGCCGTTCGTCTCCACCCGATCCAGCGACCGCGAGATGTCGGACGAATCGTAGATGCGGCGGCCGTTGATGGCGGTGATGACGTCGCCGGCCTTCATTCCGGCCTTTCCGGCGACGGAGTCTTCCGCGACTGCTTTCACGAGCACGCCGTCCTTCACGCCGAAGTATTCCGCGAGCTGCGTGTCGAGATCCTCAATCGTGACCCCGAGCCGGCCCGTGTTGCGCGCGCGGCCGATGAACTCCATCGGGAAATCAGGTGGCATGAGCGCGGGCGGCCTCGGGGCGCGGGGCGCGGATGGGGCGGCCGGAGGCAGGGGGGGCACGGCCATGCGGGCGCGGGGCGTAGCGAGGAGGCGCATCCCGAACTCGTCCGCGAATGCCCGACGTTCCGGGGTCACATTCACGGTAACCCGCTGACCCCCGCGGAAGACCTGGGCCGGCAGGTTTCTTCCCGGCGCGGACTCCTGTACGAGCCGTGAGAAGTGCAGCACGCTGCGCACGCGCTCGCCGTCGAACTCGGTGATGGCGTCGCCCGCCTTGATCCCCGCCTTATCGGCGGGACCGCCGGGCGTGATCGTCGTCACGAGCACCCCGGACTTCGCGTCCTTGCCGTCCGGATCCGCCTCTTCGACGGTCACGCCGATCCGCGCGCTGCGACCGATGCCATCCACTGCGCGGACCAGCGTCTCGGCGTCCTGCGCGGACACCCGCGCGGGTGTCGCAGCGCCTGTTCCGACCACGATCGCCACGGCGCCCGTCAGCGCCACCCAATTCGATATCTTCATGCAACAACCTCCGGAATTGAACACAGACTGAAGGGTCAGACGCGCCTGTTTTCGGAAAGGTTGTTCGCGGGCGAGCGTCGAGCGTCCTGCTGTCAGGTCAGGGCGTCCCCTGCAACGGACGCGCACCGGGCCGATTTCGGGCGATTGGCGGGGGTTTTGTGGGTACGCCTTTTGATGTTGAGGTGTGCAACCGCGCGGAGTCAACGGGGTGCGTTAACTCAGGCAGGCGCTGGCAAACGCCGTATCCCGTCGCAGTTTGACGATTCCGCGCGGTCCTCTCGTTGCATTACCCGGGAGTGGAGGACCGTCATGTTCAGAAAACTCGCGCCATTGGCGCTCGCGGTTGGCCTGCTTGCCGGATGCGCGTCGATGCACCCCAAGATTGCCGATCTCAAGTACAACCCCGCTCGTTATCACGACCGTTCGGTGACCGTGAAGGGTGTCGTCACCAGCTCGTGGGGTATCCCCCTCCTCCCCTTCAAGCTCTACAAGGTGGACGACGGGACCGGAGAGGTCACCGTCGTCGCACAGGACGGTCGCACCCCGCCCAAGGGCGCGCGCGTGAGTGTCAAGGGTCGTGTGAGCGAGTTCGCCACCTTCGGCGGACAGGCCATCGGCCTGCACCTGCGTCAGGAGCGGATCAGTTTCAAGGGTTACTGACGCCCGTCCACGGGCGAGACTACCCGGTGATTTTGACGACGACGGCCGTCATGTCGTCGTTGGGGGGGAAGCCGCCGCGGAAGGCCTCGACGGCGTCAAAAATGGCATCGACCAGCGCGCGCGGGGCGAGCTCGCGGGATTGCTCCACGATCTGGATCAGTCTGGCGGATCCGAACTCGTCGCCGTCCATGGTCATCGCTTCCGAGACGCCGTCGCTGCAGAACACGAACATGTCCCCGGCGTGCAGCGCGTAGGTGACTTCGTCGTAACTCGATCCCAGGAAGGACCCGAGCGGCACCCCGGGCAGCTCGATCTGTGCGACGCCTTCGGCGGACGCGCGGATCGGGTACGGGAGGCCGGAGTTGGCGAGCGTCACGAGGCGGCGCTTGAGGTCGAAGATCGCGTAGCAGAGGGTGCAGTAGTACTCCTCGAGTTGCCGCTGGTGCAGGATGGTGTTGACCGATGACAGCACGCTGGCCGGACCCGAGCGGTCCGG
>JBKJRJ010000425.1:0-8303 GCA_046594705.1 Vicinamibacterales bacterium | reverse complement strand
AGCAGCTTGGCCTGCGCCTCGAAATAGGCGCGCGTGACCGGGTTGAGGCTCACGGGAAACCGCCACGCCGAAAGCCGCGACAACGCGGCGGCCAGGTGATAAATGGCGTTGTCCTTGACCGGCCGTGAGCTGTGCCCGCCCCCGTTCGTCGTCTCGAGCCTGAAATCCTGATAAACCTTCTCACCCGCCTGGATCTGGAGGGTGACCGGGTTGCCGGCCTCGTCGAGCTCGCCGCTCGCACCCTCGTTGAGAGCGAACGCCGCGCGCAAGGCCTCGGGGTGCGTCTTGAGCAGCCACTCGACGCCGTCGAACGTATCCGGCGTCTCCTCGCCGCAGGTCAGCGCCAGCTTGATGTCGCGGCGCGGCTTGAAGCCCTCGGTCTGGTAGCGAATCAGGCTGTCGGTGAAGACCGCGGCCATCGCCTTGTCATCACTGGCGCCGCGCGCATAAAACCAGCCGTCTTCCTCGATTAGCGTGAAAGGGTCGCGAACCCAGTCTTCGCGCTTCGCTTCCACGACGTCGACGTGGGCCAGCAAGAGAATCGGCGTGGCCTGCCGATCCTGTCCCCGCAGCGTGGCGATCAAGGCGCCATCCTTCGGTCGATCCGGGGGCACGAGGATCTGGATGTCGCTCCCCGGCAAGCCGCCAGCCTTGAGGCGCGTGGCCATGGCCTCGGCCGCCGCCGTGCAACTGCCGACAGACAGCGTGGTGTTGATCTCGATCAGTTCTTTGTACAGCTCACGGAAGGCCGCTTCCCCTGGCCGGGACACCGGCGCTTGCGCGATGAGCAAGGGGAGAGTCCAAAGAAGCGAGAGGAACGGCTGCCACATTACGTAACGATACCCCGGGTCTGCTATTCGCGGATACTGCGTCCCGAGTGTGCCTCGGATATCCGGCCAGCGCTGGGGTCGTATGAAATCGTCGGCGCCGGACGGCTGGGGGAGGTCTATCGCGCGCGCGACACGCGGCTCAATCGCCACGTGCAAGCAAGATCCTGCTGCGCCAGTTACGGGATCATCCGAATATCGTCAGACGTTCGATGTCAGATCTGCAATCGTCAATCTGCAATCTGCAATCTGCATTGGCTACACCTTCTTGCGGAAGTATTCGAGCGTCTTCGTCAGGCCTTCTTCGAGGCCGACCTTCGGCTCCCAGCCGAGCAGCGTGCGCGCGCGCGTGATGTCGGGCTGGCGCACCTTGGGGTCGTCCTCGGGCAGCGGCCGGTACACGATCTGGCTCTTCGACCCGGTCATCTTGATGATCGTGCGCGCGATGCCCTCGATGGTCATCTCGTGCGGGTTGCCGATGTTGATGGGGTCGTTTTCCTTCGACTCCGCCAGTTTCAGGATGCCGTCCACCAGGTCGGTCACGTAGCAGAAGCTGCGGGTCTGCGTCCCCGAGCCGAAGATCGTGACGTCTTCGTCGCGAAGCGCCTGGCTCATGAACGCGGGGACCGCCCGGCCGTCTTTGAGGCGCATGCGCGGCCCGTAGGTGTTGAAAATCCTGACGATCTTGGTGTCCACTCCGTGGTAGCGGTGATACGCCATCGTCATCGCCTCGGCGAAGCGCTTCGCTTCGTCGTAGACGCCGCGCGGGCCGACCGGGTTGACGTTGCCCCAGTAGGTTTCCTTCTGCGGATGCTCGAGCGGGTCGCCGTAGACCTCGGAGGTGGAGGCGATCACGAATCGCGCGTTCTTCGCCTTGGCCAGCCCGAGCGCCTTGTGGGTGCCAAGGGCACCGACCTTCAGGGTCGGGATCGGCAGCTCGAGGTAGTCGATCGGGCTGGCCGGGCTCGCCCAGTGCAGCACCAGGTCGACCGGCCCGTCGACGTAGATGTAGTTCGTGACGTCGTGCTTCACGAACATGAAGTCGCGCCCGGCGAGGTGGGCAATGTTGTCCACGCTCCCCGTCAGCAGGTTGTCGATCCCGACGACGGACCAGCCGCGGTCCAGCAGCGTCTCCGACAGATGAGAGCCGATGAATCCCGCCGCGCCCGTGATAACTGCTCTAGGCATCTTCAACTACCAACTACCGACTACCAACTAGAAAGCGGGCCGCTGCAGTCCGCGGACGAGCGTCAGCCACATGATCTTCATGTCGAGGCCGACCGACCAGTTTTCGATGTAGTAGAGATCGTACTCGATACGTTTCTCGAGTGACGTGTTTCCGCGCCAGCCGTTGACCTGCGCCCACCCGGTGATGCCGGCCTTGACCTTGTGGCGGAGCATGTATTGCGGGATGCGATGCTTGAACTGTTCGACGAAGTAGGGGCGCTCGGGGCGCGGACCGACGATCGACATGTCGCCGCGCAGGACGTTCCAGAGCTGGGGCAGTTCGTCGAGATCCCAGCGGCGCAGCAGCTTTCCGATCGACGTCGCGCGCGGGTCGTCGTCTCGCGCCCAGACCGGGCCGGTGTCGTCCTCGGCCCCCTCGGTCATCGATCGGAACTTGTAGACGTTGAACGCCTTGCCGTCGAGTCCCATCCGCTCCTGCGTGTAGAAGGCGGATCCCGGCGAGGCGCGCTTGATGAGGAGCGAGATCAGGGCGAACGGAATGGCCAGCGCGGTCAGCGCAGCCGCGGAAATCGCGATGTCGATGGCGCGCTTCAGGACGCTGTTGAAGCCCCGCAGCGGCACGTCGTTCAGGCTGATGATCGGGACGCCGTCGAGGTTCTCCAGCCGCGCCCGCAGCGCGATGAACTGGAGCAGATCGGGGACGACGTGGATATCGACGCCTTCGCGGTTGGTGGCCTCGACCAGGGCGAGCATCTTGACGTGCTCGTCGAGCGGCAGCGCGACGTAGAGGTGATCGACGTGCTCGCGCCGGATCACGTCGTGCGCGTCGGCGAGCGTGCCCAGCAGCGGGATGCCGCGGTAGCCGATGTGATCGCCCATGCGGTCGTCGAGGAACCCGACGATCTTGAAGCCCAGCTCGCGGTGCTCGAGCACCTTGTCGGCGACGACGCGGCCGAGGTCGCCGGCGCCGGCGATCAGCACGCGCTTGAGGCCGATGCCGGCGCGCCAGCGGCGCTCCAGCGCCTCGCGCACCAGCTCGCGTGAGGCGTACGAAAAGGCCACGTTCAGCACGAGAAACAGCAGCCAGACAAACTGCGAGACCTCGTAGAGGCCGACGTCCTTCGCGGGCTCCGCCGTGTAGTAGGTCTGGTAGTAGAGGGTGCCGCCGAGGCCCAGGACCACCGCGAGGATGGTGCCGACGAACACGCCGAAGAAGTCGTCGACGCGCGAGCGGCCGCGCCGCAGGCGATAGAGGCCCTGCACCTGGAAGGCGATCGGGACCAGCAGGCCGATGAACGGCGCGATCCGCAGGTACTGCGCGAAGGGGGGGATCCCCTTGTGAATGGGGAGGAAGCCGGCCAGGATCTCGAAGCGCAGCAGGTAGGCGACGAGGAAGGCCGTCAGGCCCAGCAGCATGTCGCCCATCACGAAGAAGGCGACGAGCAGCCGGTTGTACCGTCGCATCATGGCTGCAGCTCGCTGCTCGACGTGGCCCGGGACGCCGGCGCGCCTGTCGAACGGTCGCCGGCGGCGCGGTGGTCGCTGAGGGCAGGGGAGTCGACCACGGCGCGGAACTGTTGCTGGAAGCGCGCCTTGCCGAAGGTTTCCGCGTGCCGACGGATGGCGGCGCCGTCGAACGACCGGGCGGACACGTCGCGCAGGGCCGCGGCGAAGGCCGCGACCGAAGGATCCTGCACCAGCACGCCGGTCTTGCCGTCCACCACGCTTTCGACCGCTCCTCCCTGGGCCAGGGCGACGACGGGCCGCCCGCACGCCTGCGCTTCCACCGGCACCATCCCGAAGTCCTCGACCCCCGGCATCAGCGCGGCCCGACAGCGCTGGTAGAGGTCGCGGATGTCCTCGTCCGCGAGCCAGCCGGTAAACGTCACGTCGGCCGCCAGCGTGGCCGCCAGCTGCCGCAACCGCGCGTCTTCCGGTCCTTTCCCGACGATCGTCAGCGCCGTCCCGGCCTCGGCACAGGCGCGAATCGCCACGTCCAGCCGCTTATACGGCACCAGGGCTGAGACGACGAGGAAAAACGGCTCGGGGCTCCGGGCTGGGTCGGGGCGGTAAAAGGCTGTGTCCACGGGGGGATATACGACGGTCGATCCGCGATTATAGTATCGGCCGATTCTCCCCGCAACATAATGAGAATTCGCCACATAGCGGTCCACCCGCCCCGCGGTCGAGGCGTCCCACCGTGCCAGCCCGGCCATGACCGGCCGCAGCAGTCGTGACAGCCCCGGGCCGACCTGCGCCGGACCGAAATAGGAGTCGAACTGATCCCAGGCGTAGCGCATCGGCGAGTGGCAATAGCAGATGTGCCGCGCGCGTCCCGGCACCACCACCGCCTTGGCGGCGCAGTGACTGGTGCTGATCACCAAATCGTAGCCGTCGAAGTCGAACTGTTCGATGGCGACAGGGAAGAGCGGCAGGTAATGCCGGTAGCGCCGGGCGGCGCCCGGCAGCCACTGGACGAAGGATCGCCGGGTGGGATGGGCTTCGAGCGCCGCCGACACCGACCCGCGCAGGTGCAGCAGCGTGTGAATGGTGGCGCCGGGGTAGAGCTCCGCGATTGCCTCGAGGACCTTCTCGCCCCCCCGCATCCCGGTCAGCCAGTCGTGCACGAGCGCCACTCTCGGTCCCGCCGCGTCGGCGGACAGGCTCACTGCATGACCTCGTCATAGATTTCCCGCACGCGCTGGATCGAACGCTCCCACGAGAACCCGCGCGCCCGCAACAGGCCGCGGCGCCGCAAGTCCTCCCGCAGCGCCGGCGTCGTCAGCACCTTGGCCATGGCGTCGGCGATGGCGGCGGAGTCGTACGGGTCGATCATGAGCGCGGCGTCGCCGACGACTTCGGGGAGCGATGAGACGTTCGACGTGATGACGGGGCAGCCGCTCGCCATGGCCTCGAGGGGCGGCAGGCCGAACCCCTCGTAGAGGGACGGGAAGACGAAGACGTCGGCCAGCCGGTAGAGCGCGGCGAGGGTCTGGTCGGAGACGAAGCCGAAGAACCGCACATGCTTGTGCAGCTTGTGGCGGTGGACGGCGCGGCGGAGGGTCGCGTACTTCGAGATCTCGTCGCCGATGATCAGCAGCTGCACATGCGACAGTTCCGGGCTCTGCTGACGCATCAGATGGAACGACTCGATCAGGCGCTCCAGGTTTTTGTGCGGCTTGATGTTGCCCGCGTAGAGCACGAACGGGTCATTGAGCCGGTAGCGTTCTCGGACGCGCATCACTTCCTCGGCGTTCGGCTCCTGCCAGAAGCGATCGTCGATGGCGTTGTAGATCACGTCGATCCGCGATTCCGGGATGCTGAAGTAGCGCAGGATGTCGCGCTTCGACGCCTCCGACACCGTGATCACTCGCGCCGCCTGGTGCGTGGCCGTCCACATCTGGCCGCGCGCGTAGGCATAGCCGATCCGGCTCGGCAGGTACTGCGGGAACCGCAGGTGGATGCAGTCGTGGATGGTCACCACCGAGCGGCAGGGGGTGAGCGGCGGCAGCACGTAGTGCGGCGCATGAAACAGCTCGGCCCCCGCGCGCCGCACATCCATCGGCAGCGCGAACTGCTCCGCAATGGAATAGGCGCCGGCCGTCTCGACCACCGCCCGGAAGCGCGGGCCCAGTTCCTCGATGCCGTCGCAATCGGCGGCCCGGCAGAACACCACGTACTCGTTCGTCACATCCTGCCGCGCCAGCTGGCGAAGCAGGTTGCGCACGTACGTGCCGATGCCGTAATCGCGAAGCTTCCGGCCGTCGATGGCGATACGCATCTACGCTGAAGTTTACCGTTTACAGTTTGCCGTTCACAGCGAAAGACACTCCTGCCAGCGGCGACCTGTCAACTATCACGCCCTACCCCTTTGCACCGCAGGTAGCAGCGCAGGAGGGGGACGAACCACGGATGATGTTTCTGATAGAACGCGACCTGGCTGCGCCGGTACGCGTCATTGGCCGCCGCCGGCTGCGCGGCGCGCGAGCGGCCGCGCAGGTGGGTGATCTCCGCGGCCGGTGTGAAGAGCACCGTGCCGCCGCGCGCGCGCACGGCGTGGCAGAAATCCACGTCCTCGGTATACAGGAAGAAGCGCTCGTCGAGCAGGCCGGCCGCTTCGGCGTCCGCCCGGCGGACGAGCAGGCACGCGCCGCTGACCCAGTCCACCACCTGCTCCCGCGCGGTCGCCGCGGCAATCCACTCCGGCGTCCGGCGCTTCTGACGAAGCTCGTTGAGCGGCGAGATCATCCGTCCGAACGACAGCTCCGGACGTCCCTCGGCGTCCACCAGGCGCGGCCCCGCGATAGCGACGCCGCTGGTGTTCAGGAGTGTGTCGGTCAATCGGTCGATCGCGCCCGGCGGCACCAGTGTGTCGCTGTTCAGCAGGAGCACGAGGTCGCCACGGCTGGCGCGGATGCCGGCGTTGTTCGCCGCCGAAAACCCCGCGTTCCGCTCCAGCCGGATGACCTCGACGCCGGGGATCCGCTCCGCCGCCGCGGCGCTGCCATCCTGCGAGTCGTTGTCCACGACGATGATCTCGTGTTCCTGCGAGGGCGGGTTCTGCTGCAGCGACAGCAGGCAGGCCTGCAGATCCGCGCGCGCGTTGAAGCTGACGATGATGATCGACAGCACGCTCATCGAGGCACGATGCCTTCGATCGCCGCGAGCGTCTCGGTGGCGGCGGTGTCCCACGAGTAGCGCGCCAGCACGCCGGGCGCCGCCGCCAGCATGGCGGCGGCGTGGGACGGATCCTGCAGCAGCGTCCGGATCGCATGCGTGGCGGCCTTCACGTCATTGTCACGCGGCACGTACCACGCCGCCTCGCCGTACACTTCACGCGCCACGGGGGTGTCGAGGACGACGATCGGCACGCCGGCCGACAGCGCTTCGAGCGGCGTCAGGCCAAATCCCTCGTACTCCGACAGGAACACGAAGGCCGCCGCGCTGGCGTAGAGCGAATCGAGCCGCGGCTCCGACACATAGCTCAGGATTTCGACCCGCCCGGCGAGGCCCGCTTCCGCGGCCAGCCCGGCCAGGTCGAGGGGCGGATAGCTCCGGTCGGCGCCGGCGATCACCAGGCGCGCATCGGGGCGCAGCGTGGTGGCGGCGGCAAACGCCAGGATCAGCGCCGGCAGGCGGCGCCGGTTGAAGATCGACCCGATGAACAGCACCAGCGGCTCGCGCGGGCCGCTGCCCGGCGCCCGCCGCGTCACCCCGGGCGGAATCACCCGGATGCGCTCGGGCGGAATGGACAGGCGCGCCAGGATCTCGCCGCGCGAGAACTCGGAATCGGTGAACACCACCTCGGCGGCGCGCGCCGCCTGCCGTGTGAGCAGACGCCGCCGCGCCCCCTCGCGGGGACGGAACCAGTCGGGACGCGCCGCGAACGAGACGTCGTGAATGGTGACCGCGAGCGGCACGCCAAGCGCCAGCGGCGCCGTGTAGGCGCCCGCGAAGAAGACATCCGGCGGATTCGAGCGGACCGCCCGTCGAAGGTGCGTCTGTTCCCACCACGTGCCGCGTCCGGTGCCCACCACCACCTCGCGAACCCCGCCCGTCGCGGGGATGGACTGCAGGAACGGCAAGGGCTCCGGGGTGTAGAGCACCAGCTGCCGCGACGCGGCATCGGCCCGCGCCGTCCAGCGGCGCAGCAGCTCGCCGAGATACCGGCCGACGCCGGTCGGCTCGCCCAGCAGCTCACGCCCGTCGATGCCGATGGTGAGCGGGGCTGCGGGTGTCATGCCGTCAGTCGGGCGTAGGCGTCCAGCAATGTCTGTGCGCTGGACTCCCAGGAATACTGGCGCGCGCGCGCCAGCCCCCGCGCGGTCGCGCCAGCCGCGGCGGCGGGATCGGTCAGGTAGCGCTGCATCGCCGCCGCCAGGCCGGCCTCATCCCCGGGCTCGATCATCTGGGCCGCATCTCCCGCGACCTCCGGCAGCGCGCCGCGGCGGCTGACGATGGCCGGGACGCCGGCGGTCATGGCTTCCAGCACGGTCATGCCGAAGCCTTCGAGGTGAGAGGGGAGGACCAGCATCGACGCCTGCGCGTAGAGATCGTATCGCGCCTCACTCCGGATGTAGCCCAGGTGGGTGACGTGGCCCAGAAGCGGCGGCTCTGCGATCGCGCGCAGCCAGGGGGCCGACGCCTCGGTCGCGGCGCCGGCCAGCCACAGCGGCGGCGCATCGGCATTCATCTCGCGCAACCGGGCATAGGCCCCGAGCAGCGCCCCCAGGTTCTTGCGCGGCTCGAGCGTCCCCATGAAGAGGATGGGGCCGCGCGGCGCGGCCG
>JBKJRJ010000414.1:0-11619 GCA_046594705.1 Vicinamibacterales bacterium | reverse complement strand
CTGTCCTGGCCGACGTAAACGATGAAGAACGAGGCGTCGAGCCCGCCCTTGATCATCTTGGGGAGGTTGACCTGGTTGCCGAGGTCCTGCGTGTAGTTGCACTCGGCGGTGAAGTTGTTCGGACTGATGTCGTCGTGGGTGTCGAGCGTCATGACGCGCTCGTGGATCCCCCGCGCCTTCTGCGTGACCGCGTCGTCCTGGGCCACCAGCTGGGCCGTGCTGAGCAGCGCCGCGCACGCCGCAGCCCGCCAAAGTGGTGCACGCCTGTTCATCTGTCTCGCCATCCCGGCATCATATTAGAGTTCGTGGCATGCCCTGCTGCGGTCGGGGTCAGCTATCCGGTCCGGCGGAACCCGCCGCCGGGCCCCCGCGCTTCTCGATTCCCGCGGAACAGTACTAGGTGTTCTTGATGTCAGCCTCGATAAAGACGGAGAGGTTCTGTCAGCGTCAGCGAAAGCAGCTGGAATGCGTGTGTGACGAGTGGAGGAGCGGCAATTGTGGCAGAACTGTGACGAGCCGACGGGGTGCAGCGGTCGGACCAGCAGGACCTCGCAGCGGGCCTGCCGGCCGAAGCCACGCGCAGGGTTTGCGTGCGAAGCCGGGCCTGCCCGCCGAAGCTACGCGCAGGGTTTGCGTGCGGAGGCGAGTAAGCCGATCGCCCCCGCTCGTCGTCTTACAAGGATAGAATCGCGACCCAGAGACCCTGTTGTTCGAAACGCTGTTCCAGTTCCTCTTCGAGTACCGCCTCCACGTCTTCCGCCAGGGTGATTTTCGCTTCGCCCCGCCGGCCGGCGCCCCGGTGGCTGCTGTCGTGGTCATCGCCGCCCTGGTGATGGCGTTTGTCAGCTACCGCGTGCTGCGCTCGCGGGTGCAGTGGCGGGAGCGCGGCGTGCTGGCGGCGCTGCGGGTCGCGGCGATGGCGATCATCCTCTTCTGTATCTTCCGGCCCGTGCTGGTGGTCAAGGCCGCCGTCTCCCAGCAGAACGTCGTCGGCATCATGATCGACGATTCCCGCAGCATGCAGCTCCCCGAGGCCGGCGCCGGCAACGGCACGCGCGGCGATCGCGTGCGGCAGACTTTTGGCGATCCCGACAGCGCGATCATGAAAGCGCTGTCGGAGAAATTCCTGGTGCGTACCTTCCGCTTCTCCTCCTCGACCGCGCGCGTGAGTGCGCCCGCCGACCTCACCTTCGGCGGCACGCAAACGAGGCTGGCCAACGCGATCGAGAGCGCCCGCCAGGAGCTGGCCGGCCTCCCGGTGTCCGGCCTGGTGCTGGTGACCGACGGCGCCGACACCACCGACGCCACCGTCGCCGACGCCCTGCTTGCCGCGAAGGCCGAGGCGCTCCCGGTGTTCACCGTCGGCGTCGGACAGGAGACGCTCTCCCACGACATCCAGGTCGGCCGCGTGCAGACGCCGCGCACCGCGCTCAAGGGCACCTCCCTCCTCGTCGACGCTCTGATCACGCAGACCGGCTACGCGGGGCAGACCGTGACGCTCGATGTCGAAGACGAAGGGCGCATCGTCGGGTCGCAGCCGGTGCGGCTGCCGGCTGACGGCGATCCGGTGTCGGTGCGCGTGCGGTTCACCGCGACCGACGCCGGGCCGCGGGTGTTCCGGCTGAAGGTCGCCCCGCAGGCCGGTGAGATCGTGACGCAGAACAACCAGCGCGACGTCCAGATCGAGATCCGCGATCGCAAGGAGCGCATCCTCTATTACGAGGGCGAACCGCGCTTCGAAATGAAGTTCTCGCGGCAGGCGATCAAGGACGATGCGAACCTGCAGCTGGTCACGCTTCAGCGGACCGCTGAGAACAAGCACCTGCGCCTCGACATCGACGCCGCGGGCGTCGAGCTGGCGGCCGGCTTTCCCAGGACGCGCGAGGAGCTGTTCGCCTACCGCGGCCTGGTGCTCGGCAGTGTCGAAGCCAGCGCCTTCAACGCGGATCAGCTGCGAATGATCGCCGAGTTCGTCGACGTGCGCGGCGGCGGCCTGCTGATGCTGGGAGGGGGACGCGCCTTCGCGGAAGGCGGCTACGCCGGCACCCCGCTGGCCGAGGTCATGCCCGTGACGCTGGGCGGCAGCGGCGGCGCCTTCACCCACCTCAAGGTCCATCCGACCCGCGCCGGGCAGGCGCACGCGGTGACGCAGATCGGCGACACCGAGCAGGCCTCCGCCGAACGCTGGAAGAGCATGCCGTCGCTCAGCACCGTCAACACCATCGACGCGCTCAAGCCGGGCGCCACGGCGCTGCTGTCGGGGACCGACGATCGCAAGCGCGAGCGCGTGGTGCTCGCCTACCAGCGCTACGGACGCGGCAAGTCGGTCGCGTTCCCGGTGCAGGACTCGTGGATGTGGCAGATGCACGCCTCCATTCGTATCGAGGACCAGACGCACGAGAACTTCTGGCGCCAGCTGCTCCGCTGGCTGGTCGATGGCGTGCCCGATGCCGTGGAGACGCGGCCGCTGACCGATCGCGTCGAGCCGGGCCAGCCGGTGGCGCTCACCGCTGAGGTCGTCGACCCGCGCTTCGTGGAGCTGAACGATGCGACTGTGGTGGCCCAGGTGACGGGCCCGTCAGGTACCACTACGACGGTGCCGCTGCAGTGGACGGGCGAGCGCAACGGTCAGTACCGCGCCAGTTTTCCCACGACCGAGCCCGGTTGGTACCAGGCCAGGATCGAGGCGACTCGCGAAGGGAAATCGGTCGGCTCCGCCGTCACCCACGTGCGCGCCGTGCCCGACGACGCGGAATATTTCGACGCGACGATGCACGCGCCCCTGCTGCAGCGCATTGCCAAGGACACCGGCGGCCGCTTTTACCAGGCCGACGCGATGACGTCGCTGCCCGACGATCTCAAGTACTCGGGGCGCGGGGTGACCGCGGTCGAGGAGCGGGAGCTCTGGCACATGCCGATCCTGTTGATGGCGCTCGTGACCATCCTGTGCGCGGAATGGGGCCTGCGGCGGATGTGGAGGCTGGCGTGACGGGCGGCAAGGCAGGACGAGTCCTGGCCGCCGCGCTGGTCTGCCTGGGCCTCGCTGCGCCTGGCGTTGCGCAGTCCACCCACCTGGTGGTGGTCGTCGGCCTCGCCGGCACGCCGGAGCATGGCGAGCTGTTCAAGAAGTGGGGCACGACCCTCGCCGACATGGCGTCGCAGAAGCTCGGCGTCGAGCAGGGTCATGTGACGCTGCTGAGCGATGCCGCCGCGACGCGAGCCGGGCTGACCACGGCGATCGACGCCGTGGCATCGAAGGCCGGCGCCGAGGACACCGTCGTCGTCGTGCTGTTCGGGCACGGCACGTTCGCGGCGAACGTCGCGAAGTTCAACCTGCCGGGTCCCGACATGGCGCCGGCCGACTTTGCGCCGCTGTTGGCGAAGCTGCGGTCGAAGCGCGTGGTGTTTGTCAACACCGCGAGCGCGAGCGGACCGTTCGTCGAGGGATTATCGGGTCCTGGCCGCGTCATCGTCGCCGCCACCCGCACCGGCGACGAGAAATACGCCACGCTTTTCGGCGGCCCGTTCGTGGATGCGTTCACGACCGAAGGGGCCGACGCGGATCGCGACGGCAAGGTCTCGATTCTGGAAGCGTTCGACTACGCGAAGAAGGCGGTGGCGGCCTCCTATGTCCGGGAAGGGCTGCTCCCCACCGAGCACCCGCTGCTCGACGACAACGGTGACAAGCAGGGCAGCATGGAGCCGGGCCGTCAGGCGAAGGACGGCCAGTCGGCCGCCACGCTGAGCATCGGTTCGATGCGCCAGCAGGCGCTGCCGACCGACGAGAGGGCGCGCGCCCTGTACGTCGAGCGCCAGCAGATCGAGCGGCGGATCGAAGCGCTGAAGTTGCTGAAGAGCGGCATGGCTGCGGCGAACTACGCAGCGCAGCTCGAGACACTCGCGACCGAGCTGGCGCTGAAGTCGCGGCAGATTCGCGACGCGGAAGGGAAGGCGAAATGAAGTCGGCCTGCATCGGCCTGGTGCTCGCACTCTCGACGACGGTGGCGCTCGCCGGGCTGGCGGGCGCGGTGCCACAGCGCGGCGGCGGCCGGCCGTTCCAGCCGGTGATGGACGTGCCGGGCAACACGCCGTACGACGGGCGGTTCACCTTCGTGCGCCTGCGCTACAGCTCCGGGTTCGGCGGCCGCAGCCGGGGCGGCCCGCCGTGGTCGCACGACTATCCGCGCGGCGACGTGCACTTCACCAAGATCCTGAAAGAGATCACCTTCGTCCAGCCTCGACTCGACGGGTCCAATATCCTGTCGCTCGACGATCCCGAGCTCTTCAGCTTCCCGATCGCCTACATGGCGGAGCCGGGGTTCTGGTCGATGACTGACAAGGAGACCGAGGGTCTGCGCTCGTACCTGAAGAAGGGCGGGTTCATCATTTTCGACGATTTCCGCGTCAGCGAGGGCCACTGGGACAACCTGCAGGTCCAGATGCGCCGGGTGCTGCCGGACGCCCGCTGGGTCGAGATCGACGACGGCTCGCATCCGGTCTGGCATTCATTCTTCGAGATCCAGGATCCCAAGGCGCTGATCTCGCACCCGACCTACGACCAGTCGATGACGCTGACCTACTGGGGCATCTTCGAGGACAACGATCCGTCGAAGCGGCTGATCGCCATCGCCAACGTCAACGGCGACCTCAGCGAGTACTGGGAATTCTCCGACACCGGCTATGCGCCCGTCGATCTCAATAACGAAGCCTACAAGTACGGCATCAACTACGTGATCTACGGGCTGACCCACTGAGGAGACTGCGGGCTGGAGGCTGGGCGCTCGTCGCAGCCTCCCACCGCCACTCTCCACTTGCTCCATCCGGAGGTTCTCTTGGCACTCGTGACAAACAGCATCGACCTCGATTCGCCGGACGACGTGGCGCTGGCCGACCGCATGAAAGGCGGTCGCGACCGCATCATCACCGAGCTGCGCAAGGCCATTGTCGGGCAGGAAGACGTGGTCAACGAGGTGCTGTTGACGCTCTTCACCGGCGGCAACAGCCTGATTGTCGGCGTGCCGGGCCTGGCGAAGACCCTGCTGGTCTACACGCTGGCGCGCGTGCTCGACCTGAAGTTCTCGCGCATCCAGTTCACGCCCGATCTGATGCCGTCGGACATTACCGGCACCGATCTCATCCAGGAAGACGCGGTGACGGGACGGCGCTCGATGGTGTTCGCGCCTGGGCCGATCTTCGCGAACATCGTCCTCGCGGACGAGATCAACCGGACGCCGCCGAAGACGCAGTCGGCGCTGCTCGAGGCGATGCAGGAGCACCGCGTGACGATCCAGGGTCGGACCTATCCGCTGGAGGAGCCGTTCTACGTGTTCGCGACGCAGAATCCCATCGAGCTGGAGGGCACCTATCCGCTGCCCGAGGCGCAGCTCGATCGGTTCATGTTCCACATCGTCATCGACCATCCGCCGCTCGAGGAGGAGTTCGAGGTCGTGCGCTCGACGACGTCGCTGCGCGAGGTGACGTTCGAACGCGGCGTGACCGGGCCGGACCTGGTGGCGTTCCAGAAACTGGTGCGGCGCGTGCCGGCGGCGGAGCCGGTGATGCGCTACGCGCTGGACATCGTCCGCGCCAGCCGTCCCAAGTCGCCGACCTCGCCGGATGCGATCAAGAAATGGGCGGCGTTCGGCGCCAGCGTCCGCGCGGCGCAGCACCTGATCCTCGGCGGCAAGGCGCGGGCACTGACGAACGGCCGTTATCACGTCAGTTTCGAAGACGTCCGCGCCCTGGCGCACCCGGTGCTCCGGCACCGCGTGCTGACCAACTTCCACGCGCAATCGGAAGGGGTGACCAGCGACGCGCTGGTGGACAAGCTGCTCGAAGCCGTGCCGATGCCCCGGAGCGGGATGTAAGTTTGGTGGTTGGGCGTTGGGTGTAGGAAGTCATGCGTAACGAAATTCAGCCAGGAGGCTTGTCGGGTGCGCGGTTCGTGGACCCGGTGGTCCTCGCGCGCGTGGGCAACCTCGAGCTGATTGCGCGGTCGGTGGTGGACGGGTTCATCAACGGGATGCACCGCTCCCCGTACTTCGGCGCGTCCGTCGATTTCGCCGAGCACCGCGGCTACACGCCCGGCGACGACATCCGGCGGGTGGACTGGAAGCTCTACGGGCGCACCGATCGGTTCTTCATCAAGGAGTACGAGGCCGACACCAACGCCAACTTCGCGTGCCTGCTCGACGTCTCCAAGTCGATGGCCTTCGGCAGCCGCGGCATCACCAAGCTCGAATATGCGCGCATCCTCAGTGCGTGTCTCACCTACATGGTCCATCGCCAGCGCGACCGGGTCGGGTTCGCCGCGTTCGACGACGACCTGGTCGAGTTCGTGCCCTGTTCGGCGAAGCACATGGACGTCACGCTGCACGTGCTGGATCGCCTGACGGCATCGAAGCCTGGGGTGCTGGGCCGGCCGATGAAGAAGATGGCGGAGCTGTTCGCGCGCCGCGGGCTGCTCGTGCTGATCTCGGACCTCTACGAGGATCCGCAGGCGGTGCTCGAGGCGGTGGCGCCGCTGCGCTTCCGCGGCCACGACATGATCGTGTTCCACGTGCTGGATCCGGCGGAAATCGAGTTCAGCTACGACCAGGCCTCGGCCTTCGAGGATCTGGAGAGCGGCGAGCAGATCCCGGTGGTGCCGGAGGCGCTCGCCGAGCACTACCGGACCCTCGTGCGCGAGCACAGCGAGACGCTGCGGTCGAAGTTCTCGGAGCTGCGGATCGACTACGCGCTGTTGAATACCTCGGTGCCGCTCGACCACGCGCTCTTCAGCTACCTCGCCATGCGGGAACAGATGTCGAGGGTTCGGTGAGAAAGGACCGATGGGCTTCATCGCCCCTCTGATCCTGGTGGGCCTTGGCGCCCTGGCGATCCCCGTGCTGCTTCATCTGATCCAGCGCGAGCGGAAGCGCGTGGTTGAGTTTCCGTCGCTGATGTTCCTGCGCCAGATCCCCTATCGGTCGGTTCGGCGCCGGCGTGTCCGCGACTGGCTGCTGCTCCTGCTGCGGCTGACGGCGCTCGCCGTGATCGTGCTGGCCTTCGCCCGGCCGTTCTTCCGTCGTTCGGATCTCGCGGCGGCGGCGCAGAACGGGGCGCGTGAGGCGGTGATCCTGGTCGATACCTCGTACAGCATGGAGTACGGCGATCGCTGGCCGAGGGCCCGGGCCGCCGCGACCGAGGCGATCAGGGGACTTGGGCCTGGCGACCGCGCCTCGCTGGTGCTGTTCTCGTCGGGGGCCCAGGTCGCCGTGCGATCCGTCTCCGACCGCGGGCGGCTCGAGTCGGGGCTGGCCGCGGCCGCGACCGGGCCCGGCGCCACGCGCTACGCGCCGGCGTTGAAGCTGGCCGGCAGCCTGCTCGGCGAATCCGCGTTGCCGCGGCGCGAGATCATCCTGATCAGCGACTTCCAGCGGCGCGGGTGGGATCAGACGCCCGGCCGTGACGACGTGAAGCTTCCGGAGCGGACGACGTTGACGCCGGTGAACGTGGCAACCGGCGAGACTGCGAACCTCTCCGTCACGCCGGTGTCGCTGCAGCGCACCCGCTTCGAGAACCACGATCGCGTGGCCGTCACCGCCGGTGTGGTGAATCACGGGCCCAAGCCGGTCGCCGGTGTCACCCTCGCGCTCGACATCGACGGCAATGTCATTCAGTCGCTGCCGGCCGACGTGGCGTCCGGCGCGTCCAGCAGCGTCACCTTCAGCCCCTTTACGGTGGCATCCCGCAACATGCGCGGCACCGTCCGCCTGCCGTCCGACGGCCTGGCGCGCGACAATGCGTTCCATTTCGTGGTGTCGCCGTCGGAGCCGGTCCACGCCGTCATCATCAATCGCGGCGGCGCGGAACGCGGGGCGCTGTACCTGTCGCGCGCGCTGGCCATCGGCGAATCGCCGCGCGTCGAGCTCGCGGCGCGGACGCCGGCCACCGTGACGGACGCGGATCTCCGGCAGGCGTCGGTGGTGCTGTTGAACGACATCCAGGTGCCTGACGATCTGGCCGACCGGCTGACGCGGTTCGTCGGCGCCGGTGGTGGGCTGTTCGTCGCCGCCGGGCCCAACGCGACGTGGCCCGCCCGCGTGGCCGGCACGCTTCCGGGGCTGCCCGGTGACCCGGTCGACCGCACCACGACCACCCCGTCCCGCCTGGGAGGGTTGGACTACAGCCACCCGGTGTTCGAGTTGTTCCGCGCGCCGCGTACGGGGGATTTTTCAGCGGCGCGGTTCTACGGCTACCGCGGCGTCCAGCAGCCCACCGGGCAGATCCTGGCCCGCTTCGACGACGCGACGCCGGCGTTGATGGAGAGCAAGGACCGGGGGGCCGGCGGCGGCCGGGTGCTGTTGTGGACATCCACGCTCGACCTCGAATGGAACGACCTCGCGGTCAAACCGGTGTTCCTCCCCTTCATCCACACGATGACGAAATATCTGGCGAATTACAGCGATGCCCCTGCATCATTGACGGTCGGACAGGTGATCCCCGCCCCGCGTCAACCGCTGGGTCGTGGAGCGGCTGCGACCCGAGGCGGGAGCATCGCGGTGGCCCCCTCGGGCGCGCGGGTCGCCTTCGAAACCGAGGACGGCGCCCTCGAGCTAAACGAGCAGGGGTTCTACGACGTCCGAGTCCAGGGCTCGGGCGCCGACACCGCGACGACGCTTGCCAGCAACGTCGATCTGACTGAATCCGACCTGGCCCCGCTCGAGCCGCGCGAACTTGCGGCGGCGGTAGCGGGCGGCGCGGGCGGCGGGCTGGGCGGCCTCGCGAACGGCCGGCCGAGTGACGACGCGCAGGCCCGGGCGCAGCGGTTGTGGTGGTATCTGCTGGTGGCAGGAGGGCTGCTGCTCGCGGCCGAGACGCTCCTCTCCAATCGTCTTTCGCAGAACGGCGCGAGGGTTTCATGACGCAACAGGCAGACGGTCGATCGGAACTGGTGCAGGTCATCCATGCTGTGCGCCGCCGCTGGCGGGTGAAGCTGGCGCTGCGGGGCGCGGCGATGGCCGCCGGCTGCCTCGCGGTGGCCCTCGTGTTGTCCGCCGTCACGCTGCAATGGCTGCGGTTCACGCCCGATTCCATCCTCGGCTTCCGGGTCGGCCTCGCGCTGGTGACGGGCCTGCTCGCCTACGTGTTCCTGCTACGACCGCTGCTGCGGCGCGTCACCGACCAACAGGTCGCGATGTATCTCGAGGAGCACGAGCCGTCGCTCGAGGCTGCGATCATCAGCGCCGTGGAGGCCGAACACGCATCCGGGTCGACGGCGTCGCCGGTCCTTGCCCGCAAGCTCGTGGAGACGGCTGCGGAGAAGTGCCGTGCCGTCGAAGACGGCCGCCGCGTCGAACGCAATCTGGTCCGGCGCTACTCCGGCGCGCTGGGCGGCGTGGTGGCCCTCGCGGCAGCCATCTTTCTGCTCGGCCCGGCCTACCTGCGCCATGCCTTGTCGGCCCTGCTGGTCATCTCCCGCAGCGTCGAGGCCGCCGCGCCCTATCGGATCGACGTCACACCCGGAGACAGCACCATCTCGCGCGGCGCGGATCTGGCGATCACGGCGACCCTGCATGGGTTCCAGGCCGACCAGGCGGTGCTGATGATGCGGAAGAACGCGACCGCCGGCTTCGAGCGCGTGCCGCTCATCCGCGTCGACGACAACTACGAGGGGACGCTGTTCGACGTGGCGGCGCCGGTCGAGTACTTCGTCGAGGCGCTCGGCGTGCGCTCGCCCGTCTACACCCTCAAGGTCGCCGACATGCCGTACGTCCAGACACTCGAACTGGAGTACCACTTCCCGGCCTACACGGGACTGCAGCCGAGGAAGATTGAAGACGGCGGCGACATCGCCGTCCTGCGCGGGACCGAGATCCGGGTGCGGGCGGTGCCGACCATGACCGCGTCGGGCGGCGCGATCGTCGTCGACGACAAGGCGCAGCTGGCGCTCGCGGTGCAGGCCGACGGCGCGCTGACCGGCACCTTCGTCGCGGATCACGACGGCTTCTATCGCATCGAACTCGAGGCCTCCGGCGGGCCGCGGGTCGGTGCGTCGCCGAAGTACTCCATCGACGTCCTGAGCGATCAGCCGCCGACGGTGTCGTTCACGAAACCCGGGCGCGACACCTCCGCCTCACCGATCGAGGAAGTGTTTCTCGAGGCGAAGGCGGAGGACGACTACGGCGTCAAGACCCTCGACCTCGTCTACAGCGTGAACGGTGGCGCCGAGAAGACGGTCAAGCTGTTCGACGGCACGACGCGGATGAAGGACGTGTCGGCCGGGCACACGCTCTATTTCGAGGAGCTTGGCGTGAAGCCGGGCGACTCCGTGTCGTACTACGCGCGCGTCGGCGACAACGATGCGGTGGCGGGATCGCAGAAGGCGATGAGCGACCTCTACTTTGTGCGGGTGCGCCCGCTTCAGAAGAATTTCAAGAAAGCGGAATCGCAGGGGGGCGGCGGCGGTGGCGGCGGCGGTCAGCAGGCCAACCAGGTGGGCGCGTTGTCGGAACAGGAGCGCCAGATCATCGCCGCGACGTTCAACCTGCAGCGCGATCGCAAGACCTCTTCTCCGCAGAAGCTGCGCGAGAGCTCGGTCGTGGTCGGGCTGATGCAGAAGCGGCTGCGCGAGAAGGTCAACGAGTTGCTGACCAATTTCAACGAGCGGGTCGGCACCCAGGCGGAGCGCTTCAAGAAAATCACCGATCTGCTCAAGCAGAGCGTTCCGGAGATGCAGACGGCCGAGAGCCGGTTGCAGGCGGCGAGTCCCGACACCGCGCTGCCGGCGGAACACCGCGCGCTGGAGTTCCTCCAGAAGGCGGAAGAGGAATACGACACGCAGGTCAGTGCCCAGCAGCAGGGGGGCGGCGGCGGTGGCGGGGGCCAGCAGGCCATGGCCGACGAGCTCGCGAACCTGTTCGAGCTCGAAGTGGACAAAATGGCCAATCAGTACGAGACGGCGCAGCGCGCGTCGCAGCAGCAGGCCGATCAGAAGATCGACGAGCTCGCCGAGAAGCTGAAGGAGCTGGCGCGGCGGCAGGAGCAGGAAGCGGAGCGGGCGCGGCGGCAGGCGGCCGCCGGGCAGGGACAGGGCGGCGGCGACGCGCAGCGCGCGCTCGCCGACCAGGCCGAGGCGGCCGCGCGGCAGCTCGAGAAGCTCGCCCGCGAGGAGAACCGCCCGCAGCTCCAGCAGACCGCGCGGCGCCTGCAGCAAGCCGCCGACGCGATGCGGCAGGCCGCGGCCAATGGTGACCCCAACGCCGCCGCGGCGGCGGCCGGCGCCATCGATCAGTTGAAGGAGGCCGAGCAGCAACTGCAGCAGTCGCAGTCGGCACGCAGCGGGCGCGACGTGGACGATGCGCTGCGGCAGGCCGAGGCGATGTCCCGCGAGCAGCAGCAGATCCAGGAGGAGGTCGGCACGCTCGACGCACAGGGAGGCGCCCGCGCCGACAAGGCGCAGCAGCTCAGCGAGCGCAAGACCCAGCTCGCCGGCAAGGTCGACCAGCTCGAGAAGCAGCTCGATCGCACCGCCGGCGACATGTTCAAGAACGAGCGCGACGCCTCGCGCAAGCTGACCGACGCGGCCAACGCCATCCGCGACAAGCGCATCCGCGACAAGATCCGCTACTCCGACTC
>JBKJRJ010000321.1:0-18735 GCA_046594705.1 Vicinamibacterales bacterium | reverse complement strand
GCCCTAACGCTTCCCCCGTTCCCGCTGAGCCGCCCTGGCGTTCTGCCGCGTGCGCATGAGCAGCTCGAGCTTCTGCTGCTCCATGCGCTCCTCGAAGATCCGGAAGCGCGCCTGCTGGCGGGTGTCGAGGGTTTCGTCCACTCCTTCGTACGCCTTCGCCAGTTCGACGCCGGCGAGGTCGTTCTCGTCGCGGAGCGCCTTCAGCCGGTCGTTCAGCTGCGCCTCGTCGTTGGTGCCCGACTGGGGGTTGGTCAGCTTGCGCAGATCGCCCATCAGCTGATTCCGCGTCAGCTGGTGCCGGCGCCTGATGTCGTGGAGCGCCTTGAGTCGCGTCACAAACCGCCCGTACTGAGCGTCAGAGAGATTGAGCGCTTCCTGTGCCTGCAGCACGGTGAAGGCCTCGAACCAGCGCTGGATCTGCCCCACGGAAATGGCACCCTCAGGGCCGCCCGGCAACGCCGGCGGCGCGACTCGCTGCGGCGGCGGCGGTTGGGCGCCGAGAGTCTCGTAGGTTGCGCCCGCCAGCACCGACCCCGGGCAGGCCAGCACCAGCGCACCAGCCAGGATAACGTTCAGCGCCTTCACAAGGATCCTGTCTCGCGCCTAGTCCGAGGCGCGCTTCATCTCGGTTTGCAGCAGCCGTCCGAGCTCCGTCAGTTCCGCGGCCGACAGATCCAGGACAGCGTGGTCGATGGCCGCCGGCTGCACGTGCATGCCGGCCGCGTGCGCCTCGTCGAGCCCCACCCCGGAGGCGGCGGTCGTCAGCACATCCCAGACTTCGGAGTTGTCCGGGTCGGGAACCGCGGGCGCGCTGAGCTTGGCGACGGCGCCGCCGGCCGGCGCCCCCGGCTGCGATGTCGCGCCGCCGGCCCCGCGATCCGCCCGACTCGACAGCGCGGACTCGCTCGAACGCACACCACGTAGCAGCAACACGCCCGCCATCACGACGACGATGACCGCCGCGGCGGCGGCCAGCGGAACGAACCCGCGCACCAGGCCGGGCCACTCCCAGGCGGATCGGCGGGGGCTCGATTCTGCGGCGACGCTCTCCCGCACGCGGGCCGACAGGTGGTCCCAGAACAACGGCGAGGGCTCCGGGACAGCGACGCCGGCGGTGTCACGGAGCAGGACGCGCAGCGCGGTTCCCTGCGCCCGGCAGCCCTCGCAGGTCTCGACGTGCGCCGCCCGCCTGGGATCGAGCGTGTCTTCCGCCAGATCAACCAGCTCGGAGTCGGTCAAGTGTGTTGTCGTCATGCTTCGAAACCCGCTTCCCGCATCAGTCTCTTCAAGTTGTTCAGCGCGTGAAAGAAGTTGGCCTTCACCGCGCCGACGGAGCTCCCCAGAATTCCGGCAATCTCCTCGTGCGGCAGCTCGTGGTACACGCGCAGGATCAGCGTCGCCCGCTGCTTCGCCGGCAGCCGCGCGATCGCCGCGCGCACCTGCCCGGCGCGCTCTCCCCGCAGGACCGCGTCGCTGGCGCTCTCGTCACCAGACGCCAACCGCTGGTCGCTCGACGCCAGCAGGGGATCGAGCGCCTGTGGCTTTGGTGTCTTCGCTGCGACCTTGTTCAGGCATGCGTTCACGCCGATGCGATAGAGCCACGTCCCGAGCGAGGCCTGGCCTGTGAACCGCGCGAGGCCGCGATAGGCGCGAATAAATACGTCCTGCGCGAGATCGCTCGCATCTTCGTGATTGCCCACGAAGCGGTAGCAGAGCTGGTAGACGTGGCGCTGGTGGCGTTCGACGATGACGCCGAATGCCTCCGGTCGCCCGGCGAGGCAGGACTCCACGAGCTCGGCATCCGTCGGGTTCGTGACCGACACCTTATAGCCGGGCTGCCCTGTCCATGTCCATGTGCGCGTCGTCACCATGCCTCAGCCCGTTAGACCCGTCGCGAGGGCGAAGGTTACACACAATTACGGGCAGCTCGTTGACTTTCGCTTTTCCTTTGCGTATAGTCCGGGCATGCTGCCATTGACCAAGCGCCAGCGGGAAATCCTCGATTACCTCAACGATTTCATCCAGCAGCACGGCTATGCGCCAAGCCTGGAGGAAATCGGCCGCCGGTTCGGTCTGTCTTCGCTGGCGACGGTGCACAAGCATCTCACCAACCTGCAGGACAAAGGGTTCATCAAGCGCGCCTGGAACCGGAGCCGATCGGTGGAGATGGTGCCCACCCGGCTCGGCGGCCGGGCGGTCGAGCTGCCGCTGCTGGGCTACGTCGCCGCCGGCCGACCGATCGAAGCGGTGGTCGGGACCGAAACGATCGCCGTGCCTGAGGATCTGGTCGGCAAGCGCGACACCTACGTCCTCCGCGTCAAGGGGGATTCGATGATCGACGAGCAAATCCGCGACGGCGACTACGTCATCGTCGAAGATCGCCGCACCGCCGACAACGGCGAGATGGTGATTGCGCTGCTGAACGGATCCGACGTGACGCTCAAGAAGCTCTATCGGGAGCAAGGGCACATTCGCCTCCAGCCGGCCAACCCGGCGATGCAGCCGATCATCGTCCAGGCCGACCAGGTGCAGATCCAGGGCGTGGTCATCGGCGTGATGCGACGGTATTGAATTTTCGCGGCATACTGGTCGCATGAACGAGCGCAAGCAAATCAACTTTACTATCGTCCCTGACGACTCGGGCGAGTCGCCACGGACCTACGCCAACTTCTGCGCCATCTCGCACACGCCGTTCGATTTCACGCTGTCGTTCTGCGAGGTGCAGCCGCTGTCGCAGAAGGACATCGAGGCCGCCGAGTCGAACCACACCGTAACGGCGCCGGTGCGCGCGAAAATCGTGCTGCCGCTGCAGGTCGTGCCCAACCTGATTGCCGCGCTGCAGGAGCACATGCGCATCTTTTCGGAGTCGACCGGCGCCACCTGGGACTCCAAGGGTCCCATCCACTGACGATGGCGTCGGCAGAGTGAATGTTGGCCAGTGTTTGCGCACCTCGATCTTGATTCATTCTTCGTTGCGGTCGAGCGCAGCCGCCGGCCGGAGCTGGCCGGCCGCGCCGTTGTGATCGGCGGCCGGCCGGGCAGCCGCGGTATGGTCGCAGCGGCGTCGCGCGAGGCACGCAAGTGCGGCATCCGCGTCGGCATGCCGCTCGTCCAGGCCTCGGCCCGCTGCCCCGACGGCGTGTTCCTCGACGGCGCGTTCGACGCCTACTTCGCGGCGTCCCTCCAGGTCGACGAAATCCTCCGTCGTCACAGCCCCGACATCGAATGGCAGTCGATCGACGAAGTGTTCGTCGGCCTGACCGCCGGTTCCCGACCACCCGCGGCGGCGGCGGAACAGATCCAGGACGCCGTGCGCTCGCTGGGCTTCGACGTGTCGCTCGGGCTGGCCCGATCGAAGCTGGTCGCGCGGATTGCGTCGCGGCTGGGGCGTCCCCGCGGCGTCGTCCACGTGCTCGACGGCTATGAGGCGCGCTTTCTGTCCCCCCTCAAGATCGAGATGCTCCCTGGCATCGCCCCCCCGCTGGCGCGGCGGCTGCGCGCGGCGGGAATCCGGCGTCTGGGGCAGATCGCCAAGCTCACCGATCCCCAGCTGTCGCTCCTGGCCGGCCGCGCGGGCGCCACGCTGGCGCGCCAGGCCGCCGGAGTGGATGCCAGCCGCATCCGCCGCGCCGCGATGCCTCCCGCGCGGATCGAGGCACGCGCGCTTGAACCGGCCAGCGCCGACCGTGAGGTCGTCACGGCTGCGCTCGTCGCCGAGGTCGAGCGGCTCGGCCGCGAGTTGCGGTCGCGCGGCGTCTTCGCGCGCACCGTCACGCTCCGCGTTCGCTTTGCCGACGGCCGCGCTGACTCCCGCACGCTGACGCTGAATGACGCCACGGCCCTCGACGGCGCCCTGCTCGACGCGGCTGGCAGTCTTCTCGCCCGCGTGTGGTCCGGCGAGCGCATGGTTCGCGCGCTCGAGGTGTCGTGCGCCGGGCTGCTCGTCGCGACCGGCGACGCCGCTCTGTTTCCGCTGCACGCATCCCGCCCCTAAGGGCCCTGATCGGAATAGGGTTGCCACCTTGCCCGCCGATGTATCCCGTCTGGCGGCGTTGCTCGTCGCTGTCAGACGCCCGTATGCGCACTCCTCGCGCCTTGCCGGGCGGGCGCCTCGACGCCCAAGGCGGCAACCCTATTCCGACCAGAGCCCTAGGCGCGGCGGGCGCGCGTCCCGGCGTGAGCGACTCCAAGAGGTCACCCGGCAGGTCTGGCGTGGCGCGGGGTGCGCGTGTAGGGCTCTGAGACCCGGCGATCAGGGCCATCCTGCGGGATAAGATGTCAGTGCGAACCGTGGCTAAACTTCCAAAGATCCCGAAACCGCCGACGCCCCCCGCGCAGACCGTCGCGATCATGACAATGCTGGAGCGGCAGCACCCCGATGCCGACACCGAACTGCACTTCACCACACCTTACGAGCTGCTGGTCGCCACCATCCTGTCAGCGCAGTGCACCGACGAGCGCGTCAATCAGGTCACCCCGGCGCTGTTCAAGCGCTACCCTGATGCCCGGGCGCTCGGTACGGCGACGACGGCCGAACTCGAGCCGCAGATCCAGTCCACCGGTTTCTTCCGCGCGAAATCCAGGTCGCTGCTCGGCATGGCCACCGCCGTCAACGACCAGCACGGCGGCGCCATCCCGGCGACGATGGAGGAACTGACGGAGCTGCCGGGCGTCGGCCGCAAGACAGCCAACGTGGTGCTTGGCCACGCCCTTGGCGTGCCGGGCTTGCCGGTCGATCGTCACGTCCTGCGGGTCTCGAACCGCATCGGCATCGCCGCGGGAGACGACCCCGTGGTCGTCGAGCAGCAGTTGGGGGCGGCACTCCGCCGTGACAGGTGGACGAAGGCGTCGGACACGCTGATCATCCATGGCCGCCGCGTCTGCAAGCCGAAGCCGCTGTGCGATCAGTGCGCGGTGCGCGACCATTGCCTCTACTACCAGCAGATGGTCGCGCCGTCACTCCGGAAGCCGGAGTCCCCACGCCCAGGGCCAAGGGCCGCGCGAGTGGCGCGAGCGCGTCGATGACCCGCGAGCGATTCGAGCGCCTGGTCGAAGACGCGCTGAAGGACATTCCCAGACGCTTCCGCAAGGAAATGCGCAACGTCGCCGTGGTCGTGGAGGACGAGCCGTCTCCGGCACTGCTCGCCGAGATGGAGGTGGAGCCGGGCGACACGCTGTTCGGGCTCTACCAGGGCACGCCGCTCCCGGAACGCGGATGGGCCTACGGCAACAATCTGCCCGACCGGATCTCGATCTATCAACGGCCAACCGAAGAAGCCTGCGAGAGTGAGGACGAGATTCGCGACTGCGTCGCCGAGACCGTGATCCACGAGTTCGGACACTATTTCGGCATGAGCGAAGACGAGATCGAGGAGATCGAAGAGAAGTTCTGGCGCGGGGAGTCGGTCGAGGATGACTAGGCCCCTCCTTCGCCAACCGGCGTCGGAGGGCAGGCCGCGAAAGCGTTTCGGGCAGCATTTCCTCGCGCCCGCGTGGGCCGACAAGGTCGTCAGGGCGATCGCGCCGTCGCGCGACGACCGCTTCCTCGAAATCGGCCCGGGCCAGGGGGCCCTCACCACGCGCCTCGCGGCGCGGGCGGGACACGTCACCGGCATCGAGATTGATCGCGACCTCGCGGCCGGCCTCAAGACCCAGGCACCGCCGAACGTCGCCATCATCGTGGGCGACATCCTCGACCTCGAGCTCGCGCCCTTTCTGGCGTCGGGCCCGCTGCGCGTGGCCGGCAACCTGCCGTACAACATTTCATCGCCCATCCTGTTCAAGCTGCTGGCCGCCGCGAGGGCCGACGCGGCATCCGCAAGCCCCGGGCTGCTGGACGCGACGGTGATGCTCCAACTGGAGGTCGCCGACCGCCTCATCGCCTCACCCTCGACCAAGGACTACGGCGTGCTGACGATCTTCACCGGCGTACAGGCCGACGTGAAGCGGTTGCTGACGCTGCCGCCGGGGGCATTTCGTCCGGCTCCGAAGGTCCACTCCGCCGTGGTGCGCCTGACCTTCAAACCGTCGCTGGTGCCGGCCGGCCGCGACGCGCTCTTCGAGCGAATGGTGCGGACGATGTTCATGCAGCGGCGCAAGACGTTGCTCAACGCGCTGCGCCCCTTCGCCGAGTCGGTCGGACGGTCGGCGGGCGACGTGCTGGCGGCGGCGGGCATCAACCCGGTCCGGCGGCCGGAAACCCTCGGCCTAGCAGACCTGCTGCTCCTCCTCTCGGTGGTCTCGGCCAAAGCCTAAAGCCTCATAACTAAAGCCCTTTCGCGCACCGACCTGTGCTATAGTTCCCACGGTTTACACCGTCCCTGACCGACGTCCCAGCGGAGGTCAGGTGGCCACGCTTCCTACGCGGCGCCCGCCGCAGCGTGACCTTCCGACGGCGGTTCGTTACTCACAGCCTGGGGTTTCCACGTTTGATCATGGCTCCGGATATTACTGGTGCGTCCGGCGCACCGGCGCTCGAACTGATCCCGCTCGGCGGGCTCGGCGAGTTCGGCATGAACATGATGCTCGTCGCCTGCGGCGACACGGCGATCCTGGTGGATGCCGGCGTCATGTTCCCCGAACCCGATCAACTCGGCGTGGATCTGATCATCCCGGACGTGCGCCAGCTGCGCGATTACCGCATCAAGGCGCTGGTGCTGACGCATGGGCACGAAGACCACATCGGCGCGGTGCCGCACGTCGTCTCGCATTTCGACGGGCCGATCTTCGGCACCAAGCTGACGCTTGCGTTCCTCGAACCCAAGCTCGAGGACCATGGCCCGGAGGTCCGGGCCCGCCTCACGGAGGTGAGCCCCCGCGATCGGGTCACGGTCGGCAGTTTTACGATCGAGTTCCTGCGGGTCACGCACAGCATGCCTGACTGCGTCGCGGTGGCCATCCACACCCCCGCCGGCGTGGTCCTGCACACGGGCGACTTCAAAATCGACCAGACGCCGCTCGACGGGCAGCACCTCGACTTCCAGCGCTTCGCGCAGCTGGGCGCCGAAGGGGTGCTGGTGCTGATGGGCGACAGCACCAACGTCGACCGCAAAGGGGTCAGCGGATCGGAGAAAGACGTCATCGACGGGTTCGAGGAGGTGTTCACGAGCGCCACCGGGCGGATCGTGATCGCGATGTTCTCGTCGAGCCTCTACCGGATGCAGATCCTGGTGGACCTCGCCGATCAGTTCGACCGCCGCGTGGCGTTTGTCGGGCGGGGCGTCATCGACAACTCGCAGATCGCCATGCGGCTCGGCTACCTGCGCATCCCGCCCGGCGTGCAGATTCGCGACAGCGACCTCAAGAGCTATCCCTCGCAGGATGTCGTGGTGATCTGCACCGGGTCTCAGGGCGAGCCGCAGGCGGCGCTGCCCAGGATCGCGATCGACGATCATCGCCACGCCAAGCTCGAGCAGAACGACGTGGTGGTGTTTTCCGCGCGCGAGATTCCGGGCAACGAAAAGGCGATCGGCCGCGTGATGAACCACATCGCCAAGCGCGGCGCCGACATCATTTACGAAGGCATCAAGCACATCCACGTCTCAGGCCACGGCAGTGAGGAGGAGCTCAAGCTCATGTTGTCGCTGGTCAAGCCGAGGTTCTTCGTGCCGATCCATGGCGAGTACCGCCAGCTGGCGCGGCACGCGCGCATCGCGCGTTCCGTGTCGCCCGACACCACCCCGGTACTGGCCGAGAACGGGGACGTCATCCGCATCGACGCCGACGGGGCCCGCATTGCCCGGAAGGTGGCCGCCGGCCGAATCCTGATCGACGGCACGCGCAGCGGCGAGGTCGGTGACGAGGTTCTGCGCGACCGCCGCCATCTCGCCGGCGACGGGCTGGTCGTGCCGGTGGTGGCGATCAATCGCCTGACCGGCATGCTCGAAGAGACGCCGGACGTCATTACGCGCGGCTTCGTCCTGGACGCCCGGACCGAGGCCTTACTGAAGGAAATTCCCGGCCTCGTCGGCGCCGCCATCGAGGGGGCCAGCGTGGAAGAGCGGACCGATCCCGGTTTGATGAAGGAGAAGATCCGAGTGGACCTCCAGCGGTTTTTCCGCAAGCGTTCCGGGCTCCGGCCCTTCGTGCTGCCCGTCGTGATGGAGATCTGAGATGGCCTCCAACACCACGCTCTCACGCCGGGCGAGCGAGTTCCTCGGCGTCGCCGTCTTCGCGGTGGCGCTGATCTGGCTGATCTCCCTCGCCAGCTACAGCGCCAGCGACCCCGTCTGGTTCTTCAACACCGGCTCGGAGCTGCCTCCGACCAACTTCGCCGGCCGGATCGGCGCGTTCCTCGGCGAGCTGTCCTATCAGATGCTCGGCTACGCCGCCTACCTGATTCCACTGGTGGTGGTCGTCATCGGGTGGCACTACTTCTGGTGCCGCACGCTGGATGCGGCGTACACCAAGCTGATGGGGGCGGCGCTGCTCTTCTGCTGCATCTCGTCATTCCTGTCGCTGGCCTTCGGCGCGCTGGATGTCGGCGGCAAGGAGTTCCGCGCCGGCGGCTACATCGGCGACCGTCTGGCGGCGGTACTGGCCGAATATCTCAACCGGACCGGCTCGATCATCCTGATCCTCACGGTGCTGTTCGCGGCCATCATCCTCTCGACGCAGTTCTCGTTCGGCCGCCTGTTCTCCGTGCTGTCGCAGACGGCACGCGAGCGCTGGACCGCGATGCGCGCCGCCGTCGAGCAGCGGCGCGAGGAGAAACAGCGCGACCGGCAGCGCCAGGAGGTGCTGAAGAAACACCTGGGGAAGGAGTCGAAGGACGCGAGGGGGCTGCCGGCGCTGGTCGCGCCGAAGCCGGCCATGACGGTGAACCCGCCGCCCGCGTCGAAGGATGCGCCGGCCACTGCGCAAGAGGCCTCGACCCCTGCCCGATCGAAGACGGCCGCGATGGTCAGCGCCGCGGCCGCGGCGCTGAAGGCGGCCTCCTCACGGCCGACGCCGCCGCCGATCAAACGTCCCGCCCCGGCGTTCTCGCGAGAACCCGCGCTGCCGCTGCCCGAGCCCGAGAAGTCACCGGTCGAGCGGAAAAAGGGGGCCTATGCGCTGCCGCCCAACGCGCTGCTCGATGCGGCCAAGCCGGAGCAGAAGATCGACGAACGCCAGCTGATGGACGGCGCGCGCCTGCTCGAGGACAAGTGCCGCGAGTTCTCGGTCGAAGGGACGGTGGTCCAGATCCATCCCGGACCGGTCGTCACCACCTATGAGTTCAAGCCGGACGCCGGCGTCAAATACAGCAAGATCACCGGGCTGGCCGACGACCTGTGCCTGGCGATGCAGGCCGAGTCCGTCATCATCGATCGTATCCCCGGCAAATCCACCGTCGGCATCCAGATCCCCAACCGCAACCGCGAGCAAATCTCCCTGCGCGAGCTGCTCGAGTCCGATGCCTACCGGCGGTCCACCTCGAAGCTGACGCTGGCGATGGGCAAGACCATCCACGGCGAGCCGTTCCTCACCGACCTGGCGACGATGCCGCATCTGCTCATTGCCGGGTCCACCGGCGCCGGCAAGTCGGTCAGCGTCAACGCCATGATCACCAGCATCCTGATGCGGGCGACCCCCGACGAGGTGCGGTTCATCATGGTGGACCCCAAGCGCCTCGAGCTCGGGATGTACGAAGACATTCCCCATCTGCTGACTCCCGTCGTGATGGACCCCAAGCTGGCGGCCAATGCGTTGCGCTGGGCGGTGCGGGAGATGGAAGAGCGCTACAAGACGCTCGCCGCGTTCGGTGTCCGCAACATCGAGCAGTACAACCGCAACGTTCGGGCCATGCAGGAAGAGAAGAAGGGCGAGCCGATCATCGACGAGAAGGGAGTCGAACTGAAGACCCTGCCCTTCATCGTGGTCCTGATCGACGAGCTCGCGGACCTGATGATGGTGGCCGGCAACGAAGTGGAAGAATCGATCGCGCGGCTGGCCCAGATGGCGCGCGCCATCGGTATTCACCTGGTGCTCGCGACCCAGCGGCCGTCGGTGGACGTCATTACCGGGTTGATCAAGGCCAACATGCCCGCCCGCCTGTCCTTCAGGGTCACCTCAAAGATCGACTCGCGCACCATCCTGGACGGCAACGGCGCGGAACAGCTGCTCGGCAAGGGCGACATGCTGTATCTGCCGCCCGCCTCCTCGCGCTTCGTCCGCCTGCACGGGCCCTACATTTCCGAGCAGGAAAGCGCCCGGCTGGCCAGTTTCCTGCGCAAGCAGGGCAAGCCGACCTACGACACCACGGTCACGGCGGACGAGAAGGGCAACGCGCAGGAGCACACGGAGTTCGACAAGGACGAGTTGTACGACGAGGCGTCGCGCATCGTCGTCTCGAGCGGACAGGCGTCGATCTCCTACCTCCAGCGCCGGCTGCGGATCGGCTTCAGCCGCGCCGCCCGGCTCGTCGACATGATGGAAATGGACGGGCTCGTGTCGGCCGCCGCGGGCGGCAAACCGCGGGAGGTGCTCGTGAAGAAGGAATACTTCGAGGAAGTGGATGCACAGCTTCGCTAGGCGGTTCCCAATGAGATACCGACTCCTGCTCGTGGTGGCGCTGGCGGCGGGCGTCGTGGCGCCGGCGATCGCCGAGGCCCGGGCCGGCAGGCCGGCTGAGGGCGTGCGCGACTTGTACACCCGCGCCATGGCGCTCGAGCGCACGGTGCGCGATGAGGCCAACCGGCCGACGGTGGCGCAGCTCCGGCGTGCGGTCGCCTCGTATGAGGCGGTCGTCCGCAAGCACCCGGCAAGCGGCTACTGCGACAACGCACTGTGGCAGGCCGCCAACCTGGCGGCGCTGGCCTACGAGCGCTTCGGTCACGAGGTGGACAAGCAGTCCGCCGCGCGACTGTTGACACTGCTCGCGAACGAGTATCCGGGCAGCAAGCTGGTGGCAAGGGTCAAGGAGGCGCGCAAAACCCTGGAGATGCGCGCCGCCCTGTCCCGCCCGGAAACGCCCGCTGCCCCGGGCCTCGGCGCCCCCTCCCCCGCCGCGGCGCCCGCTGCTGCCGCCGCGCCGACCGCGGATGCCATGGCTGTCGCCGCCACGATGCCGGTGCCCGGCCGAAGCTCGAGACCCGAGCCCTCCAGTCGCGGACCGGCATTGCTGAAAGAGATCCGGCGCTCGGTGTTGCCCGACGGCATCCGCCTCACCGTCGACCTCGATGCGGAGGTGGTTTACCACCAGGAAGAGATCGCGGGACCGCGCCGGTTGTTCTTCGATCTGAAAGGCGTCAAGGCCGCGCCCAACCTGCAGGACGTCTCGCTCAAGTATGACGGCGATGTCGTGAGGGAAGTCCGGCTCGGCCGGCATCCCCAGAACACGACCCGGCTGGTCGTGGATCTCGACGGCGTGTCGAGCTACTCCGTCTACCCGCTGTACGGGCCGTATCGGCTGATCATGGACTTCCGCCGCGCGGTTGCCGCCATGCCGCCGCCCGCTTCGGCTGGCAGGCCGGTCACATCCCCCATTGCGGTGCCACCACCGGCCGTCAGCGAGGCTCGCACCAGTGCGTCGCTCGCGACCCTGCCGCAGGTCAAGCAGGTCGTGCCGGAGACCAAACCGGCCACGCCGCCACCCGCGCTTCTGGCGTCCGAGCCGGCCGGACCGAGGTCGCTGCCGCCGGTGGCGGCCGCCGCCAACTCGAACGGCAAGTTCTCGCTGTCGCGGCAGCTCGGCCTCAGCGTCTCCCGCATCGTCATCGACGCGGGTCATGGCGGCCACGACCCGGGCGCGCACGGCAACGGCATCACCGAGGCCGAACTGACGCTCGACGTCGCGCTGCGGGTCCAGAAGCTGCTGCAGAAGCAGCCGGGGGTCGAAGTCGTCATGACGCGCGACACGGACGTCTTCATCCCGCTCGAGGAGCGGACCGCGATCGCCAACCGCGAAGGCGCCGACCTGTTCCTGTCGATTCACGCCAACGCCAGCCGCAACGCGCTCGCGCGCGGCATCGAGACCTACTTCCTGAACTTCGCGATGAACCCCGAGGCCGAGGCGGTCGCGGCCCGCGAGAACGCGACGTCCCGCCGCGCGATGCACAGCCTGCCCGACATCGTCCGCGCCATCGCCCTCAACAACAAGGCGAACGAGTCGCGCGAGCTCGCCGAGACCGTGCAGCGATCCATGGCGAAAAAGCTGGCGCTGAAGAATCGGGCGCTCAAGGACCTCGGTGTCAAGCAGGCGCCGTTCGTGGTGCTGATCGGGGCGGTGATGCCCAGCGTGCTGGCCGAAATGTCGTTCGTCACCAACAAGCAGGACGCCGCGCTGCTCAAGACGCAGGCCTACCGCCAGCAGATCGCCCAGGCGCTGTTCGATGCGATCGTGGACTACCAGCAGAGCCTGAAGCGGATGAACGCGGCGGCCGGGAAAAAGGCCACCACCCAGTAGCGCGCTACAATCGACTCGTGCAGCAGTTCCAGCCGAACCAGCCGATCTTCGTGCGGGTGGTGGAACAGCCGGTCCGCGAGACGACCATCGCGGACGTGGTCTTCGGCTCGATCGGTCTCGTCGGCGTGCTGCTGCTCACGGCGCTCGTGTTGGGCCTGCTGCTGGGCGGGGCACTGATTCTCGTGAAGCGGCTCAGAGCGCGAGACGGGCTGGACGCCGACAACAACGCCGAGAGCCTCCGAGTCACGCCGACGTCTTGACTTCCCAACGCCTAACGCCTAACGCCTAACGCCCAACTACCAACGTTCCGACGTAAAGGCCAGTTCGGCCAGCGTGCGAACCGCCACGCCGATGGGCCCCTTCTGCTGGTACGGCTTGCCTTCGTCGGCCCAGGCCGTGCCCGCGATATCGAGGTGGGCCCAAGGCAGATCGTTGGTGAACTCCTTCAAAAAGATCGCCGCGGTGCATGCCCCGCCGGCTCGCCCGCCGGAGTTGATCATGTCGGCAATTTCGCTGCGGATCTGATCGAAGTAGTCGTCGTACAAGGGCAGCGGCCAGCAGCGGTCGCCCGCCGCGTCCGCCACCGTTCGCACGGTGTCGCGCCATGCGTCGGGCCGGCCGAACAGTCCCGAGGCGGCCTTGCCGAGCCCCACCACGCAGGCGCCGGTCAGCGTCGCGACGTCCACCAGATGCGTGGCACCGAGATGCTGCGCGTACCACAGCCCGTCGCCCAGGATCAGCCGCCCCTCAGCGTCTGTGTTGATGACTTCGACGGTCTTGCCGCCGGCCCCGGTCAGCACGTCCCCAGGCTTCATGGCCCGGCCGCCGGGCATGTTTTCCGCGGTGGGGACGATGCCGATGACGCGGATGGGCGCCTTGAGCAAGGCGATAGCGCGCATGGCGCAGATCACGGCCGCGCCGCCGGCCATGTCGTCCTTCATCCGTTCCATACCTTCGGCGGGCTTGATCGAGATGCCGCCCGTGTCGAAGGTGATGCCTTTGCCGACGAGACCGAGCACCGGCGTCTTGGGCGCGCCCGGCGGATCGTGGCGCATCACGATGACGCGCGGCGGTTCCGCGCTGCCGCGCGCGACACCGAGCAGCAACCCCATCCCGAGCTTTTCAATCTGTTGCTCGTCCAGGATCTCGATAGCCACCCCCGCCTCTTTCGAAATGGCGGCGGCGCGCTCGGCGAACACGCGCGGCGTCAGGACGTTCGACGGTTCGTTGGAGAATCCCCGGGCGAGGTTGGAGGAGTCGCCGAGGATCTGCCCGCGGTGAATCGCCGCTTCGAGCGCGGCGGTCTCGGTGCCGGCCCCTTCGGGTATGACCACCACGAGATCCGTGGCCGCGGGGCCAAACCGCTCCCCCGTTTTGTACTGATCGACGCTGAAGCCGGCGAGAATCATTCCCTCGGTGACGGCCTGGGCCGCCTCACGCGCGGGGATGGCGCCGCGAAGCAGGAACGCCACCCGGCCGAGCCGCCGTCCGCGGGCCACCAGCGCCGCCGCGGTCGCCACCTTGCGGAGACGCTCAGTGGTGAAGTCCGTGGCCTTGCCCGCGCCGGCAACGGCCACCTGCCCCGCCTGCCACCCGTCGGCGACCACCGGGGTCACGAAGACCTCGTAGAGCCGCCCGCGGATTTCACCGGACTGCGTGGCGCGCGCGAGCTCGCCGCGGGTCGCCGCGTCGACGGCCGGCAGCGCGCCGGGCAGGGCTTCGCCGTCGAAGGCGGGGATGACAAGAAGGTCGGTGTTGATCTGCTCGAGGGAGCCGGTCACGAGACGAACCACCGGGGGCGACACGCTCAGGGCCATAAGAGCCGGATTATAATGGTTTTATGAGATTCATGGCTCTGTCGCTGCTGTTGACGCTGGCCGTGGCCCTCCCGGATGAGGACAAAGTCAAGGCGCCAAAGATCTCCGTCCGCGCCAGTCCCTCGATGGGGGTCTCTCCGGCCCGCATCGTCGCCTCCGCCGACATCACCGGCGGTCCCAACGACTACGAAGCCTTCTACTGTCCGTCGATCGAATGGGAGTGGGGCGACGACACGCGCTCGACCACCTCGGCCGACTGCGATCCGTACGAGGCTGGCAAGAGCGAGATCAAGCGGCGTTTCACCGCCGACCACACCTACCGCACGGCGGGGAATTACCGGATCCAGTTCAGGCTGAAGAAGAAAGACAAGTCGATCGCCGCCGCGGGCACGTCGGTACAGATCCGGCCCGGCATCGGCGACCCCGGCGGTGAGCTGCGCTGAGCCTGCCGACGCGCCTGCCCAAGCGTCGTCGAGCGCGACTGAATCCAGATCCCGGCCTTACGGTACAGGGACAAGTTCCAGCGGACTGAAGTTCCCCTCGGCGAGACGGAAGGCCCGCACGGTGCGCGTGCCATGGGCCAGCGACACGATGAGGTGAAACATCGACGGATCGGTCAGCCGGGCCCGGTCGGTCTCGGACGGACCGGAGGGTCCGCTCGGATGCGAGTGATAGGCCCCGACGATCTCGAATCCGGCGGCCCGCGCGCGCCGCACGGCGGCAAAGTGGTCCGCGGGCTCGACCTGGAATCGCGTGCGGCTGCGCTTGGTGTTGCGCGCGCGGGCGCAGTCCTCAATCATCTCAACCGTCCCGATCAGAAGGCCGCAGCATTCATTCGGCAGATCCTCAACGGCGTGCGCCACGATCTGGTCCAGTATCTGTTTTCGTATCTTCACGCGACCTCGATGACCATGGCGGTGCCCATGCCTCCGCCGATACAGAGCGACGCCGCGCCGCGGCCGCCGCCCCGCGCCTGCAGCGCGTGCACCAGCGTGGTCAGCACCCGTGCGCCGCTCGCGCCAATCGGGTGCCCCAGGGCGATCGCGCCCCCGTGCACGTTCACTTTCTTCGCGTCCAGACCGAGCTCGCGGACGACCGCGAGCGACTGCGCGGCGAAGGCTTCATTCAACTCTATGACGTCGAGGGCCTCGAGCGTTAGCCCCGCCCGCGTCACCGCGCGTCGCATGGCCTCGACCGGGCCCATCCCCATGATCATCGGATCCACCCCGCTCGTGCAGTACGACAGGATGGCGGCGAGCGGCTGCCGGCCGTGCTGCCGCGCCCAGTCGGCGGTGCCGACCACGACCGCGGCGGCGCCGTCGTTGATGCCCGACGCATTGCCGGCGGTGACCGAGCCGTCCCGGGTGAATGCCGGGCGCAGCGCGCCGAGCGTCTCGGCGGTGGTAGCGGCTCGGGGATACTCGTCCCGCGACACCACCACGGGCGCGCCCTTCTTCTGCGGCACGCTGACCGGCACGATCTCACGATCGAAGACGCCCGACGCGATCGCCTGCTCCGCGCGGGCCTGACTCTCGGCGGCGAAGGCGTCCTGGTCGCGCCGCGACACGCCGAAGCGTGTCGCCACCTCCTCCGCCGTCATCCCCATGTGACAGCCGTTGATGCCACACGTCAAGCCTTCGTGCAGCATCGAATCGACCGCCTCGGCATGCCCCATGCGATAGCCCCAGCGCGCCCCCTGCAGCAGATGCGGAGCGTTACTCATCGATTCGGTGCCGCCGGCGAGGATCAGGTCGACGTAGCCGGCCTTGACCCCTTCCACCGCGTGGACGACGGCCTGCAGCCCGGAGCCGCAGACGCGGTTGATCGTCTCTGCCGGGACCTCCACCGGCACCCCCGCCTTGATCGCGGCCTGGCGCGCCACGTTCATGCCGGCGCCCGCCTGCAGCACGCACCCCATGATGACGTCGCCCAGCGTGCTGGCGTCGATGCCGGCGCGCGCGATCGCCTCGCGAATCACGACCGCGCCGAGATCCGCCGCTGACAGGTCTTTGAGAGCGCCGCCGAACGACCCGATCGGCGTCCGGCATGCCGAGAGAATGACCGCCGCCTCCATTAACTCTGTAGCTCCACTCGATTGGTGAATTGTTCCAGCGCGTCAGGATTGGCGAGCGCGTCTCGGTTCCTGACGTCGCGCCCGTGCACCACGTCGCGCACGGCCAGCTCCACTATCTTCCCACTCTTTGTCCTCGGAATGTCAGTGACCTGGACGATCCGCGCCGGGACGTGCCGCGGCGTGGTGTTCTGGCGGATCTGCCCGCGAATGCGCGCGATGCCCGCGTCGTCCAGCACCAGGCCCTGCCGCAGCTTCACGAAGAGGACGATCCGCTCGTCACCGTCCCACTGCTGCCCGATGACGAGGCTCTCGAGCACGTCGGGCAACTGCTCCACCTGCCGGTAGATTTCAGCGGTGCCGATCCGCACCCCCCCGGGATTCAGCACCGCGTCCGACCGGCCGTAGATGATCACGCCGTCGTGCCCGGTCAGTTCGCAATAATCGCCGTGGGTCCAGACGCCCGGGAACCGTTCGAAATACGCCGCGCGGTATTTCTCGCCATCCGGGTCATTCCAGAAGCCGATCGGCATCGAGGGGAACGGCATCGTGCAGACGAGTTCGCCTTTCTGCTGTCGCACCGGCAGACCCTGCTCGTCCCACACCGCCACCTTCATTCCGAGCGCGCGGCACTGAATCTCCCCCCGCCATACCGGACCGGTCGGGTTGCCGCCGACGAAACAACTGACGATGTCCGTACCGCCCGAAATCGACGCCAGGTGGATGTCCGGCTTGACGTGCTGGTAGACGAAGTCGAATCCCTCGGGAGCCAGCGGCGACCCGGTGGACGTCATGGTCCGCAGGCTCTGGAGTGAATGGCTCTCGCGCGGACGGAGCCCGGCCTTGTTCGCGGCGTCGATGAACTTGGCGGAGGTGCCGAACAGCGTCATCGCCGTCTCGTCCGCGAAGGTGAACAGCGTGTTGCCGTCAGGATGGAACGGCGAACCGTCGTAGAGCAGGATCGTCGCCCCGGAGGCGAGCACCGTCACGAGCCAATTCCACATCATCCAACCAAGGGTGGTGAAATAGAACACGCGATCGCCGGGCCGGATGTCGCAGTGGAGCTGATGTTCCTTGAGGTGCTGGAGCAGCGTTCCGCCGGCGCCGTGCACGATGCACTTGGGCACGCCGGTGGTACCCGAGGAATAGAGAATGTAGAGCGGATGGTCGAACGGAAGGCGCGCAAACTCGGCGGCCGCCCCCCGATGCGGTCCCACGAAGGCTTGCCACCCGCTGTCGCCGATGACGGTTCGGGTCACCGTCGGCAGCCGCGCGATCACCTCGGCGACCTTCGCCCGCTGGTCGAACGTCTTTCCCGCGTAGACGTAGCGGTCGGCCGCCAGCAGGATTCGCGGCTCGATCTGGCCGAAGCGATCGAGCACGCCCTGGACGCCGAAATCGGGCGAGCACGACGACCACACCGCCCCAACCGCGGCGGCGCCGAGCACGGCGACGATGGCCTCGGGTGTGTTGGGCAGGTAGGCAGCGACCCGGTCGCCAGGCTGGATGCCCGCCGCGCGGAGCGCCGCGGCAAACGCGGCGGCCTCGGCACGCAACTGCCCCCACGACATCGTCCGCGCCGGCGCCTGCTCGGCCCGGGAGATGATCGCCGGGGCGTCGTCGCCAATCGAGGTGTCGCCGTGCCGAAGGACGTTCTCGGCGAAGTTCAGACGCGCGCCTGGAAAGAAGCGGGCCCCCGGCATGCGGTCCATCCCGACGGCGATCGGGCTGCCCTTGGTGCCGATGACGCGGCCGAAGGTCCACATCGCGTCCCAGAATTCGAGCGGCCTGGCGACACTCCAGTCATAGAGCTCCGAATAGGTCTGGCCCTCTCCAAACGCGGACAGGTTCGCCAGGGCGATGCGTTGTGCCGAGGGGGTCCAGAGCGGCGCGTCCATCCGTCACTCCATTATAGGAGGCGGCTTACGGCAGCAGCTGAAGCGAGAACCGGGAGGCCAGCGGGACGAAGTGGCGCCGGTCAGTCGTCGCCACACGCGCGATCTTCAATGACTCGGCCAGCGCGACGATCGCGGCGTCGACGAAACCCAGATCGAGGTCCTCGAACTGCCGGTTGATGGCGGTGACCCGGAGATACGCCGGGAGCGGGAGATCGGCGACCAGATAATGCCCTTCGGTGATCCCTTCATAGAAGGCAAGCCGGCTGGCCGGGCCCAGGCGGTGCCCCAGCAGGTGATCCACCTCGGGGATGACGGGAGCCGGCACGATCAGGCCCCGCTCCTTGCCCTGGAGCAGCGTGCGGGCGCGCTCGTGCCACGCGTCGCTCCGGTCGTAGTAGGCGTAGAGGATACCGGTGTCGACGAGGAAGCTCACCCGCGCCGTTTCCTGCGGACCACCGGGGCCGGCGGGGTCGCCCCGAAGCCGGTCTCGGCCAGCACCGCTTCGTCGCGGTCGGCCGTATCGTGGTGGCCGCTGGCAAACGCGCCGGCGCCCGGCGGCCCATG
>JBKJRJ010000095.1:0-9351 GCA_046594705.1 Vicinamibacterales bacterium | reverse complement strand
CTTTTGGATGAAGGCGAGGCGGCGGACCTTGCCGCCGGACAGCGTCAGCTCGGTCGTGATCGAAGGCCGGCCGCGCTCCTCCACCCAGGCGCGGCTCCACGCCGAGAGGTCCTCGGGTGTGCGGCCGTCGAGCAGCGCAATCAAATCAGGCCATCCCGCGTTGCCGAACGCATACCTCGTCAGGTACTCGCGGAGACCGTCGCGAAAGGCATCCGTCCCGACCAGCGTCTCGAGCTGCCGCATCACGATCGGCGCCTTCTGGTAGATGATCGCGCCGTAAAGGGTGCCGGCCTCGTTGAGGTTCTTGAGCGGCTGGCGGATTTCATTCGTGCCCGCGGTGCGGTCGACGCCGTAGGCCGACGGGTAATGGTCCAACAGGTAGCGGAGGTCGTGGTTGACCGCCGGAAATGCCGGGTTGACGATCTTGGCCGCCAGGTGGTTCGCAAAAACCTCCTTCATCCACACGTCGCTGAACCACTGCATCGTGACGAGGTCGCCGAACCACATGTGCGCCGTTTCGTGCGCGATGACGCTGGCGCGCCCGAGCACCTGGTCCTGCGTCGCGCTCTCGTCGAGGAGCAAGCCGTTGGCGTTGTAGAAAATTGCCCCGGGGTGCTCCATCCCGCCGAACTGAAACGTCGGGACGAGCAGGAAATCGAACTTGCCGAACGGGTAAGGGATGGCGGTGTACTGCTCCAGCCACCCCAGCGCCGACGCGTGGAGGTCAAAGATGGCGTCGCGATTCCGCGCGACCTTCGCGGCGTCGGTCTCGCGGTGGAACATGCGGAAGGTGCGGCGGTTCCGCTCGGCCTGCTCGATCTGGAACCTGCCGGCGGCGAAGGCGAACAGGTAGGTCGAGATCGGTTGCGTTCCGCCGAAACGGACGCGCGTCCTGCCGGCCGCGCTGTTGCGCTCGAGCTCGGCGCCGTTGCCGAGCACTTGCCAGCCCTCCGGCACGTCGAGCGCCAGCGACCACCGCGCCTTGAGGTCGGGCTGATCGAAGCAGGGGAAGGCCAGATGCGCCCGCGCCGGGACGAATAGCGTGTAGAGGAAGTCGTCGCTGCGGTTGAGCGAGCCGTCGCCGGCGTTGAAGTCCAGCTCCAGGCTGTTCTCACCCGCACGCAGCGCTTCCTTGGGGATGATGACATGGCCATTGACCTGGCGAATGGCCGTGGTCCTGCCGTTGGCGTGGACCAGCCGCAGGATGCCGGCGCGATCCGGCAGGTAATCGAGCACCAGCGGCTCTGCGGCAGACGCGAGCGTGAATCGGATCAGCGCGCGCCCGGCGATCGGTTGCGTCCTGAGCGTGGGGATGGTGAACGCCAGGTCGTAGCGGAGGTTGGCGATTCGCGAGGTTCGATCGCGCGCAAGCGCCTCGCTGATGCCGAGTTCCGGGTCGGGCGCCGGCATGCTCGTCTGGCTCCTCATCCTTCCCGGGTCCGCGTTCATGAACAGGGCGAGGCACCATGCCACCACGCGGAACGCGGGCGTCATCTTACGCCACCCTCCGGAACCGCAGAGTCACGAGCGCCGCAATCTCGATGAGCACGCACACGGTGATGATCGACAGCCGCATGAACCATGAGTAGGCCGACCGTCCCATGAGGTCGAAGATGCTCAGCGCGACGACCGCGATCGCGACGGCCGTGGCGATCCGCACGCCCCGGGGCAGGGACGGCAGGTCGTTGACCAGCAGCATCACCGCCGGCGTGCCGATCAGGAACACGTAGTCCCATCCCTGCGGCGAGAGGAGCGGGATCAGCAGAAGCAGCAAAGAGGCTTCAAGCGTTTCCGGCACCGGCAGCGCGCCCCGGCCGGCGATCACGATTCCCGTCAGCACCAGCAGGATCGCGCCGGTCAGCGCCGCCAGGGTTCGCGCCGGTGCATCGGCGCCGAGCCAGCGGGTGAACAGGGCGCTGAGCGACACATTGTCGGGGTTTGTCAGGTTGGGAGCGGTGGTGGATGTCACCGTCTGCCACCAGTCGCCCAGCAGCGCCAGGTTGCCGTCCCACCCGTAGCGCGCCGCCGGCAGGAGCAGCAGGACGAGGAGTCCGCCCGTCATCGCCGCGAACGCCGTGCGGCTCCGGCGGGTGACCAGCCACGGCAGAAAAATCACCGCGTACGGTTTCACGACCACGGCCACGGCAAGCAGCAGGCCGGCGACCGCATCGCGGCCGTGGCGCAGCCATACCACCGCCAGCACCACCAGCACCGCGAACAGCAGGTTCACCTGCCCCAGCACGAGCTCGTGCGCGTAGAACTTGGCCATCGCCAGGAACGTCACGATGACGAGCACCGCCGGCGGACGGTGAATCGCTGGCATCGCCCTGAGGCTGAGCCCCAGCAGCAGCAGCATCAGCACGGCTGACAGGGCAAACCAGCCGCCCTTGGCTGCGGCCGGCGGCACCACCGCGAGCGGCGCCGCCAGGAGTGCGAACGCCGGCAGGTACTTGAACTGGAAATGGCCATCGTCAGCCCGGTAGAGCGGCTCCGCCGCCAGCGCCCGGGCCCCCGCGGTGCGATAGACCTCGAAGTCGGGCATCTTGCGCGACACCCGCGTGGTGAAGACCGCGACGAGTGAGACGACGGCGAGCACCCCGAGCAGCGCCCGCGTGCGCGCGCCGCCCCCACGAAAACCCGGCATTCCGCGTCATTATATTGGCGATTGAGCAAAGTTCCATTTCGGCGCCATGTGGGGTCTGGTAGACTCGATCCTTCAGTGCTGCCACGGATCCTTCCCCCTTCCTACGAACAGACGCACGGGCACGCCCGCCGGATCGAGCTGGCCTCCGATCGCGTGATCCGCGAGAAGAACAAGCCGTCGTACCGCTTGAACCACCTGCCGATCTGGATTTTCGTGTTCTTCATCGCGCCCGGGCCGATGACGTTCAGCCTGTTCGAGCATGGCTTCAACCTCCAGATGGCGGGGTGGATGGGGGTCGTGCTGCTCGGCACGGGCATCGCCGGCTACTTCGGCAAACTGCCGGGTGTTGAGCCCAGGCCCTACATCATCCGCTTCACCGAGGATCGCTCCAATCCGCTGTACCGCCGTATCTGCTACACCATGGCGTGGAGCGAAGCGATCACCTTTGCGGTGCTGAACATCACCGGGCTCGTCTACGCCATCGTCTCCGGCGCGTGGCGGCTGCGGCAGATCTACGAGGTCGCGTACTTGCCGCTGGCGGGCGCCATCTGGGTGCTCGGTGCGCTGGGACAGCTGCCGCGCGTCAAGCGCTCAACCAAGGGCGAAGGGCACGAGCGCCGCTACTTCTATGGCTCGGTGTGGGCGGTGTGCATCGCTCAGCCGGTTCTGTGGCTGATGTGGAAGGTGCTGCCGCAGACCCGCAGCGCGGAGGCGATCAAGCTGGTGATCTTTGTCGGTATCCTTCTCTGGGTCGGCAACCTGGCGCGCCGCGGCCTGCTGCCGCGCACCCGCCCCATCGTACCCGGCGAGCTCGCCGTCTCGGACTGACCGCCGCATGACGCCGCGCGTGGCGTTCGTCAACGGCGGCATTCTCGGCCTCGCGTCGTACGCGAGCTGGGCACGGCGGGCCTTCGCTGACAGCTGTGACATTCACGCCGAGCACTTCGTCCTCAGCGAGGACCTGCCGTTCAGCGAGCGGGCCGTGCGGCGTGCGCTGTGCCAGAAGCTCCTCCCGGACCTGCCCGGCGCGCACAACATCGATCTGGCGCGTTTCCGGCGCGAGATGAACGCGGGCCTGCAGGCCCGGCGCCGGCTGCTCGCGCGCGGGCTCGACCAGTTCGACGTGCTGCACTTTCACCGTCAGGCGACCGCCTACGCGAGCCTCGATCTCATGGAGCGCGTGCCATCCATCGTCTCGCTGGACTGCACGCAGAGTTGCGTCCTGCAGGACGCCACCAGCGCGGTCGAACGGTGGTCGCTCGGGTTCAACGTCCGGCGCGACGGCGAGATCTTGACGCGCGCGGCCGCCATCATCTCGACCTCGCACTGGGCCGAACGCGACATCCGCCGCCTGTATCCCGACTGCCGCAGGCCGATTCATGTGATGCCCAACCCGGTCAGACTGGACCTGTTCAATCGCGGCTGGGTCGACGACCGCCGCGCGCGCGAGGGCACCCGGCCGCAGTGCCTGTTCGTCGGCGGCGACTTTCCCCGCAAGGGTGGTCTCGATCTGCTGGAGGCGTGGGAGCGCGGCGGGCTTGCGCAGCGGGCGGACCTGACCCTCCTCACCGCCCTCCCCCCGTCGGCCCCATTGCCAGCGAGTGTCCGTCTCCAGACCGGCATCCGCATGAATACGCCCCAATGGAGCCATGCGTGGCAGGCGGCAGACCTCTTCGTCATGCCCACCCGCAACGAGGCGTTCGGCCTCGTCTACCAGGAGGCCGCCGCCGCCGGGCTGCCGGCGATTGGATCGCGGTTGAACGCGATCCCCGAAATTATCGAGGACGGCCGCACCGGCATCCTGGTGACGCCGGGATGCATTCCGGCGCTCACGGCCGCACTGGATCTCCTCATCGGCGACCCGGCTCTCAGGGATCGCATGGGCCGTGCGGCTCGGGCCAAGATAGAGCAGGACGCGGATCCGGACGCGCACCGCGCGCGCCTGATGGCTGTGATCACGCAAGTATCCAGACATGGCTGATGCACAGCTCGACCTGAACGGCGTGGTCACGCCCTGTCCGTCCTGCGGACAGCGCAACCGGATTGGCTATTCGCGACTGGCCCCGTCCGCATCGCCCGCGAAAGCTGTGGCCCTGCGTTGTGGCAAGTGCCACAGTCCCATCGCTCCGCCGGGGACCCCGATCGACGCGCTGGACGCCGCCTCGTTCGACGCCGCGCTGGCCCACTCCGCCCTTCCGATCGTGGTGGATTACTGGGCGCCATGGTGCGGACCGTGCCGGATGGTGGCGCCCGAACTCGAGACCGTGGCGCGCCGCCACAGCGCCGATTACCTCGTGCTCAAGGTCAACACCGACGCGGTTCCGGAACTGGGCGAGCGCTACCGGATTCAGTCGATCCCGACGATGGCGGTTTTCGCCGGCGGAAAGGAAGCGGGCCGAACCACCGGCGCCAGGCCGGCGGCCGATATCGAGGCGTTTATCGAATCGACCCTCGCTCGTCGATAATCGGGGGAATGAACCAGCCGCGAGCGTCTGTCGCCGCGCGATTCGGCGCTTTCGTGCTCGAACGCCACCCCTTTGCCGCCGCGTCCGCTGCCTCCGCGCTCGAGATCCTTGCCGACACCTGCGGCGATCTGGCAACCGTCGAGGCCATCGAACGCACCCGGGCGCGCCTGCCTGACGCGCTCCGACGCGCACTCCCGCCTCCCCCTGCCGGACTGCCGGAGACGACACCGGCGATGACGGCGCCGGCGCGCTGGGCGAATGCGGTCGCCGAGCTGGTCGACGCCTGCGACGGATTCCTGCGCCGCGCCGCCATCGAGGCATCGCTGACGCCGGACGAGCGCCGGGAGATTCTGCGCGGCATGGCGCTGACGCGCGCGACCGACAACCGGCTCAAGGCGTTCTTCATGGGCGGCGAAGTCCGCTTTGGCGACACCACGTTCCAGGGCAAGGGCTTCCGCTCACTCGGGCAGGAGGCCATCTACGCCGCCGGCATCAGGCTGCGGCGCGGCGATGCCTATCAGTCCGCCGACGGCTGGCGCGGCGATGTCGTCGCTCCGCTCATCCGGGACCTCGGTGTCGCGCTCGCCATGAACCCCACCGGCGAGGCGGTGCGACAAGTACTGTCCGCGCAGATGGCGAAGGCCGGTCCGCCGATGCAGGGCAGGGACCTGCACGTCGGCGATCTTGCCTCCGGCGTCTTTCCCGCCGCGGCCCCGCTCTCGATTGCGACGATGACGATGGCCGGGATGGCGCTGGCGTTCGCCCGCGAGGGCGCCGGCCGGGTCGCGCTCTCGTTCATCGGCGAGGGGGGATCGTCGCTGGGGGAATGGCACGAGGCCATCAACCTCTGCGCGGCCCGGCGGCTGCCCGCCATCTTCTGCGTGCAGAACAACCAGACGGCGCTCTCGACCCCGGTGGCGGATCAGTCGGCCGTTCGGGTCTTCGCGGACAAGGCCGCGGGGTACGGGATCCCCGGCATCACGATCGACGGCACCGATCCCGATGCGATTGCGTCGGCATTCGCCTGGGCGGTCGAGCGCGCGCGCGACGGAAAAGGCCCCGCGCTCATCGAGCTCGTCTGCATGCGCATGTGCGGCCACGCGCACCACGACGACATGCTCTATCTGGGCCGGGACGCGCAGCCGTCGTGGACCTATCCACCGCTCACCGAACAGGGCTATGCCAATCGCGAACTCTACACCTACTGGTCGGCGCGCGACCCGCTGACCACCTATGCGGCGCGGCTGCAGGCGGAAGGCGTGATCGGGCCCGCCGATCTCGCACGCCTCCAGCAGGAGGCCGACGCGCTGGTCGAGCGTGAAGCGCGGACGGTGATCGACGCTCCGTGGCCTGAGGCCGGCACCACCGGCGACGGAGTGCTTGCCGGTGAGCCACGCCGGCAACGGATCGAGGTGCTCGAGCCTGCCGTCCGCCACGCCATCGATTACCGCCCGGGCCTGCCACCGCTCGAACTCAACCCGCCGCGCGACCCGAAGGGCAGCACGTTCCTCGACGCGGTGATGATGGGCGTCGGCGACGCCTTGCGCGCGGACGGCCGTGTGTTCGTATTCGGCGAGGACGTGGGCGGCACCTACGGCAACGCGTTCCTGCTGCTGCGCCCGCTCTTGAAGGAGTTCGGCGAGCGCATCATCAACGCGCCGCTGGCCGAAGGGGCCGTGATCGGGGCATGCGTCGGGGCGGCGCTCGCCGGTCAGCGGCCGATCGGCGAGATGCAGTTCAACGATTTCGTCGCGACCGGGTTCAACCAGCTGGTCAACAACGCCGCCAAGATTCGCTATCGATGGGGCGGCTCGGTCCCCATGGTGCTGCGGATGCCATGGGGGGGGCTGCGGCACGCCGGCCCGTACCACAGCCAGAACACGGAGGCGTGGTTCTATCGCACGCCGGGCCTCAAGATCGTCGTCCCCTCGACGCCGGCCGACGCCCGCGCCCTGATGGCGAGCGCTGTGGCAGACCCGGACCCGGTGCTGTATTACGAGCACATCGCGTTGTACCGCGACCCGCGGATGAAGCAGCGCCTGCCCGCGGAACCGCCGGATCCCCTGCCGATCGGCCGCGCCGCGCTGCGGCGCTCCGGGGACGACCTCGCGATCATTTCCTACGGGGCCTACGTCCACATCGCGCTGGACGTCGCCGAGCGGCTCGCGGCTGACGGGATCGGCGCCGCCGTGCTTGATCTCCGCACGCTCGCCCCGCTCGACAAGGCCGCCGTGCTGGCGGTCGCGCGCCACTGCAACCGGGTCCTGATCGTCCACGAGGACACGCGAACCGGGGGCATTGGGGAGAGCCTCGCGGCGATCATCCAGGAGGAGGCGTTCGAGTCGCTCGACGCGCCGGTCCGTATCATCGGCGCGCTCGACACGCCGGTTCCGTACTCGCCGCCGCTCGAAGATGTGTTCCTTCCGGGCCACGCCGAAATCGAACGGGCGGCGCGCCTGCTGGTGGCGTACTGAGCCCATGATGCTGAAGCTGCACCTCTCGATGAGCTCGACCCTGGGGTGGCCCGCGCGCGCCATCAACGGCTGCCCCCGCCTTTCCGCACATGACACGGTTCCGCGAGAGCGGACATCCGGCTCGGTCCTCCCGGCGCGGCACGGCGGCGGCGCCACGGTCACCGCAACCGGCAGCGAGGTACGACGATGCATAGGCTGATCAAGCGTGCCGTGTCGACAACGCTCGGCGGGATGGGCTTTCAGATCCAGCGGAAGAGGCCGCCGTCGTGGGGCCAGGACGCCTTTCTCGACCAGCAACGGTTGCTGGCTGGCGCGCCCGTCACCGTGATATTCGACGTCGGCGCCAACGCCGGCGACACCGTCGAGGTCTACCGGCGGTTGTTTCCGACGGCGGCGATCCACGCGTTCGAGCCTTTTCCAGACGCGCATCGGCGCCTCGCCGAGCGCTACCTGTCTGAGCCCCTGGTCCAGCCCCATCAGTGTGCCGTCACCGACGCCGCGGGTACTCGCCGGCTCCATGTCAACGAGGTCGATTACACCAATTCGCTCCTGCCGCTCAGCCGGTCAGCCGCCTGGATCGACGTCTCCCAGAAGGATCTCGGCATCGCCATCGACGTTCCGGCCGTCACGCTCGACGGATTCTGCGCGACGGAAGGCCTGGCACGGATTGATGTCCTGAAGATGGACGTCCAGGGAGGCGAGGGCATGGCGCTCCGCGGCGCGGCTGACCTGCTGGACCGTGGTGCGGTGCGGTTGCTCTACCTCGAGGTCCTGTTCGCATCGCTCTACGACGGCCAGGCCTACTTCCGCGACGTCGTTGACATCCTGGAGCGGCACTCCTACCAGCTGTTCGGGTTGTACAACCTGGCGCAAGGAGAACGCGGCCTGGGGTGGGCCGACGCGATCTTTCAGCGGCGAGCGTAACGCAACCGCGCCCGCACCTGACGCGCGGCGTGGCGGATGGTCTCGCCCACCGACAAGCGTGCATCGTCCAGCGTGACGTGCGCGAGGCGGCGCCGGTCCACCGCTGTGCCGGTCTTCCTCGCCTCCTCCAGTCCCGCCGCGTAGTGACACCAGCGCGAAAAATATGGCGCGTCGAGGGCGGCGAGGAAACCGTTGTAGTCGGCGAACGGCCCCCGATTCCAGAGCGTGGGGTGCCGCTCGTGAAAGATGCCCGGCCGCTCGTTGACGATCGCGCCGCGGCCATGGGCGCAGATGAGTGCCGCGTAGACGTTGTCCCAGCACCCTTCGCCGGCAATGTAGGGGCGGAACCGCCGCCCCTCGCGCGCCCACCACGCCGCGTCGATCGCGAACATGTCGAGCCCGAACAGTTCCACGCCGAGCTCAGCGCGAGTGCCGGGGTCGACGTCAGTACGCGAGAAGGCATATCCGTCGCAGTCCAGCGCGAGGATCGTCCGGAGCGCCGCGGGCGTGACCTCGATATCGGCATTGAGATAGGCGAAGTAGCGGCAGCCCTCCGCGCGCGCGACCGCGGCGAGCGCGTCGAACATCTCCGACACCAGTGGTTTCCTGGCCCCTGTGGCGGCGCCGGTGACCGTGTGCGAGTCCTGCCGCAGGACGGGCAGCGTGCGGAACCCGTCGGGCGCGAACCCCTCGTCGACGAACTGGAGATTGACCGGGACGACGTCGTCGAGGGCGAGGAGCGCGGCGCGTGCGCGGCCCTGGCGCCGCTCGGCGTCCGTGTCGGCCGGATAGAATCTCGTGCCGATGGCGATCATCGTTGCCGTATCTTGGCACAATGCCCGGA
>JBKJRJ010000094.1:0-3023 GCA_046594705.1 Vicinamibacterales bacterium | reverse complement strand
GACGGGCTCGACGCCAGCAGCATCAGTGTCGCGGCCGTCGTCTTGGCCACTTCGGTCACCAGCTGATGATTGATGCCTTCGAGGAGGTCGTGCGACTGGTGGTAGTGCGGGTTCCCGAGCACGGGATAGGAGCCGATGCCGCCCACGATGTCGCCGTAGGCCTCGTAATAGGCGGCGGCGTCGGTGTTCTTATAGTAGAGCGCGTCGTAGGTGATCAGGTTGGTGAACCCGATCGCGGCGCCATGCTGCACATCGCGAATGCCGGGGTTCGAGTACCGGATCGTGTTGTCGAGGCGATGGTCGTTGGCCCAGCCGATCATGTCGTTGTTGAGGGCGCCGACGATCCGGACCTTGCCCGCAACGGCCCGGCGAACGAATTCCCGGCTGCCGAGCAGGCCCGCCTCTTCGCCGGTGAACGACGCGAACACGATCGTCGCGGGCATGGGATGACCGGCCAGGATGCGCGCCGTTTCGAGCAGTGCCGCCGTCCCCGACGTGTCGTCGTCAGCGCCCGGGCCGATCGCCACCGAGTCGTAGTGGCTGCTGACGACGTAGACGAGCTCGGGGTTGACCGTGCCCCGCAGCGTCGCCAACACATTCGCGGTCTGGTTGCCGGCGGCCTGGCGTGGGGAGAAATACTGATACTCGGGTGTGTAGCCGAATGAGGTGTACGCCTGGAAGAGATATTCGGACGCGAGCTTGTTGCCCGGCCTCGACACGTGCTTCGAGTCGAAATCGAAGAGCGCTTTCTCGTGCGCGTAGACGCGACTGGCGGACGCGGCGGATGTGACCGTCCTTACCGCGGCGGCGATCGGGGCAAAGGTCCGGCGACCCAGCTCCCGGAGGGCGCGTTCGGCCTGCAGCTGGGCCGCGATCCGGGCCCTCAGGTCGGCGACCGAGACCCTCGCTCCGAAGTCGACGAGGTGGACGCCGCGCGCCGGTGAGACGGTATCGCCGTCGCGCTCGGCGACGATCAACAGCTTCGTCCCGTCTGGCGACGGCGCCCACGCGTACTCAGGCGCAATGGTTCGGATGGAATTGTTGTGGAAAATCTTCTTGCGTCTGATCGCGGGCGTGCCGCTCGACGCGGGGCCCATCTCGTAGAGATACGAGCGCCGGTGACGCGCTTCCCCAACCATGCCGAGCAGCCGATCGCTGTCCAGGAACTGCGGCAGCAGGTCGTGCTGGATCTCGCGAGTCACGCGCGTGTCGTTGTGGCCGTCGCGTCCGATGACATGGATCTCCCAGTCGTCACCGGTCATCACCTGGTAAGCGAGCCGGCTGCCGTCGGCGCTCAACGCCGGCGCGTCGAGCCGGTCGAGTCCCTTCCGCACTTCGACCGCCGCGGATGGATGGTCAGCCGAGGCGACGAACAGCCGCTGCTCGCCGCCGCCGGTGGCCGCGCCGGTTCGCGTCAGCCAGGCGATTGACCGGCCGTCGCGTGACAGCGCCGGGGCCAGGCCGTCGACGATCGAGGATGTTCCGGAGAGGGACAGCACACCGAAGGAGGTCGCCGCAGCACCCTGGCCCCCCCGGCCCCCGCCCGCTCCGGCGGCCGGCGGATCCGTGGGCGACGCGGAGTCGGTGGCGGCTGGTGCGTTGTCGTCCCCACCCCCGCGCCCGCCGCCGGCTGGCGGTTGGCGAAAGGGGCCCTGCCGCGGCAACAGGAAGAGGAGCGTGCGTCCGGCCGCGTCGATGGTCGACGGGACCTTGAACCCTTCGCCCCGGGTGAGTGCCTGCGGCGCGCTGCCCGCTCGGGCCACGTAGATCTGCGTGGCCGCCGTGTCGGTCTCGGGGGCGCCGGCGAACAGGACCGCGCCATCCGCCGCACACGTCACGCCCGTCTTGAGGAGGTCCGCGGTGTTGATTTCCTCATCCCGTCCTGTGCTGATGTCACGCATGACGATCCGGCCGGTGCGGGCGACGAGGCGCGCGAGCGCGGCCTGCCGCGGCGCGCGCTCGGCCGCGCCTGCCGCCACCCCGAGCGCTTCCTGCGCCCTCGTAATGTCGATCGACGGAGGCACCCGGAGGAACGCCACGCGGCGTCCGTCCGGACAGAAACTGGCGTCGCCGCCGTCGAGCGTGGTGAGGTCGGCGGCAGGAGAGGCGACGGCCCGGACGTGGGTGACGCGCCCGGCCCCGGTGGCGACGCCCGCAGCGACGCGGGGTCCCGTTTCGAACGAGAACCATCGGCTGTCCTGCGAGAACACCGGGTTGGCGCCATCGCTCGTGAGATCCGTAGTGCGGAACAGCTCGCCCGTCTGGAGTGCGATCGGCTCGACCGCAGCGGCGGCGTCAGCGCCCGCGAGCAGCTCCTGGTAGATCGTCAGGGCCGCGACGTAATCGCCGGTGTCCCAGGCGTCCCAGGCGTGCTGGAGCGCCGAATCGGCAGAGGCCCGATCGCGGCCGGCCAGAGGAAGCAGGGCGGCGGCCAGGAGGGCCGCCGCGAGCAGCACACGCTTGTACATGGAAAGGGCCTCGCGGAATGCAGATCATACTGCAGCCGCAAGGCCCTTCAGTCAGTCCCGGGTGCTTACTTCTTGGCCGATCCCTTCGCCGCGGGCATCGCGATCTTCGAAACCGTGATGCTCTCGCCCTTCATCTCGCCGGTCAGCGCAACCTTGTGACCCGCGTGGTCCTTGAGACCCGCATAGTCCTGGTTCGCGATCTCATAGGTCTTGCCGCCCGCCACGAACACGTGCTTGGCGCCGCCCGCCACGCACTTGGTCGCGCACGCGTGATCGCTGTCCGCCTGCGCGCCGTGCTCCGCCTTCGCGTGCTTGCCGTTGCACTTGCTGTCGCTCAGGACGCCGGTCCAGGTCTTCTCGGCCGCCATCAGGGCGGGGGCCGCCGCGAACAGAATTGCCGCTACGAACAAAACAAGCTTCTTCATTCAGTCTCTCCTCGGAAGTTTAAATGCCGACGTCGTGCGGGCTATTCTACGCCAATATCGGCAATTGGTGACGAGGTGCCCGCTGAATCGAAAGGCCGGGTCCCAGAGAGACCCGGCCTTCGGCCGACTG
>JBKJRJ010000453.1:0-3245 GCA_046594705.1 Vicinamibacterales bacterium | reverse complement strand
CCAGGGCGGACGTCCAGTTGAGTACGACGGCGGCGGGCTGCTCCGCCACGCGGGACAGGCCTGCGAGGACGAGGAAGCGCTGACCGTCGGGCGCGGCGCGATAGCGCGCGCGGACGGTGGTGTTCGCGAACCGCGTCTCGAACAACGGCGTCGGCGTGCCGACGACGAACGTCCCGCTGGTCTGCACCGGGACGGCGATGATCCGCGTGCCGGCACGGTAGTACAATTCCCGTCCATCGCGGCGCCAGAACGGCTCGACGCCTCCCTCGGTCGAGACCTGCCACTTGTTATGTGCTTCGGGGAACTCCTGGACGTAAACCTCGGCGCGGCCGGACTCGTTCGACTGGTACGCGATGTACTTTCCGTCCGGTGAGAATGTCGCCCACAGCTCGGCAAACGGGGTGCCGACAACAGGAAACGGCTTGCGCTCGCCCTCGACCAGCATCGCCGAGATGTTCCACCCGGAATTGCCCTCGCCGCGGCCCGTGAACAGGATGTAGCGGCCGTCGGCGGACCAGTCGGAGACGTACTTCTCGTCGGCGTTGACGACGAGGGGCTCGGCGGGCTTCGTCCCCGATGCCTCCTTGACATAGAGGTCGCCCAGCGCCTTTGCCTTCGACGTGTAGACAATCCGCCGGCCGTCTGGCGACCACAACGGGTCGACCTCCGCCGCGGCGTCGAAGGTGAAGCGCGACGAGACGCCGCGCACGAGGTCGCGTATCCAGAGATCGCCGCCAGCGCCGGTGCCGATGTCATAGGCGAGGCGGGTGCCGTCTGGCGACAATGAGGTGTCGCGATAGTCCGCCGGTGCGTCCAGGATGGGGGTTTCCTTGCCGCTGCGATCGACCCACACCAGACGCGATCCGGTCAATTCCCCGCCGCGAAAGACGAGCACACCGTTCTGCGAGGCCGAGAACGACGCGAGTCCGACGGTGTCGGTGCCGAGCCCCTCGCCGAGCGGCACCGGTTCCCCTTCAACCGCGAGCGAGCCGATGTCGAACTTCTGGGCGACGAGCGTGCCCTCGCGCACGAACAGCAGATATCCGGGTTCGGCGTATTGCACGCGCGTGGTCGTTTTGAAGAGCGTCTTCACGGCGCCCGAGTCGACGTGGCCAACCTTCAACGTCAGGTCGGTGCCGAGCCCCTCGGCGTAGAGGAAGTGCTTGCCGTCTGGCAAAAACTCCGGCCAGCCGGTTCCCGGCGTGCCGCTCGGTTTGTCCTTCTCGAATGCGACCGGCTGAATGACGCCGCCGCTCGCCGAGACACGCCAGATCGGATCCTGCGCGCGGCCATCGATGAGGATGACGCCGGCGGAGCCCCAGGAGCCGTCCCCGTTGGACAGGGCGTCGCTGATGGTCTGCGGCGGTCCGCCGGTGATATCCACCTTTTTCAACTTGCCCGCCGCGATGAACGCGACGAAGCGGCTGTCGGGGGACCAGAACGGGCGAAAGACCCCCTCGGTGCCCGGCAGCAATCGCGCATCGAGCGCGTCGAGCGACCGGATCCAGAGCATCGTCCTGCCGGCGCTCTCGCCGGCAAAGACAATATGGCGCCCGTCCGGCGAGACGACCGGCGGGCTGGGGTTCTGCAGCGTGGCCGGCATCATCAGGGGAAAGCGCATGAGCGGCGCCGGCTGCGGCGCACGGCGCACCCACGCGACCGCAAACGCGATGGCGGCGAGCGCGGCAATCGCGCACGCGGTCCACGCCATTCCCTCGCGCACGCGGCGCCGCACGCTCACCACCGCGGGCAGACCCGCCTTCGATCCCCCCTGTGACACCCATAGCAGCTCGGCGGCGACATCGCGCGCCGTGTGCCAGCGGTCCTCGGGGTCCTTCGCAAGGCAGCGCGACACGATGCGCTCCAGCGCGGGTGGCGTGAGCGGCACGAGCTCGTCGATCGGCCTCGGCTTGGTGGCGAGCACCGCCGCCATCACGCTCGAAGACGTCTGGCCGTCGAACGGCCGCATTCCCGTGAGCAACTCGTAGAGCACGCAGCCGAACGCGAAGATGTCGGAGCGCGCATCGACGTCCCGCCCTTCAATCTGCTCCGGGGCCATGTAGTGCGGCGTGCCGACGACCGTGTGCGCTCCGGTGAGCGCGGCGACGGTCGCCTGTTCGATCGCCGCGGAGCCCGCACCCGCCAGCGCGCCGGAGGTCGCCGCCAGCTTCGCCAGACCGAAGTCCAGCAGCTTGATCCCCTGCTTCGTCACGAGGATGTTCGCGGGCTTCAGATCCCGGTGGATGATGCCCTTGCGATGCGCGGCGTGCAGCGCCTCGCAGATCTGGATGCCGCACGCGACTGCCTGCTCGACCGGCATCGGGCCGGCGATCGGCTTCCCCTCGATGAACTCCATCACGAGGTAGCCGCTGCCGTCATGCTGCCCGACGTCGTAGAGCGTGCAGATGTTGGGGTGATTGAGGGCGGAGATGGCGTGCGCCTCGCGCTCGAAGCGCTCGGTGAACGGGCCTTTCAGTGTCTTGACCGCCACGTCGCGATCGAGCCGGATGTCATGCGCGCGGTAGACGTCCCCCATGCCCCCCGATCCGGCCGGTTCGATGATTTCGTACGGTCCAAGACGAGTGCCGGCGGTCAAGCTCATGGGTGCGCGCAGTATACGCGCGAACAAGTGTGGGAAGACCGGCGATTACGATGCATCAGACGATCGACCACGCGCCGCAGCACACATGGTGCGCCATGGACACTACCGGGCGGCAGTCAAATCGTCGTCTTTGGTCTCGCGCGAACCCAGCAGGCCGGCCATCGTCAGAGCGGCCGCGGCCATCAGGTAGTAGCCCACGTAGTGTAAGCCGTAGGTCTTCGCGAGATAGGTGGCCGCATACGGCGCCAGCGACGCGCCGAAGATGCCCGCCAGGTTGAAGGTCAGCGAGCTGCCGGTGTAGCGGACGGAGGTGGGAAACAGCTCCGACAGCGCGGTGCCGAGCGGGCCGTAGGTGAAACCCATCAGCGCCAGCCCCAGCGCCATCGTCGCCATCGCACCGGCCGTGCCGGCCGACAGCCCTGGCGCCAGGACGAACCCGAACGCCGCGATCGCGCCCGTCGCCCACAGCAGCGTGCGGCGCCGGCCGTAACGGTCGGCCAGCAGGGCCGACAGCGGAATCGTCAGGGCGAAGAACAGGATGCCGAACAGCTGGATCAACAGGAACTGCTGCCGCGTGTAGCCGAGCGCGGTGGTCCCCCACGACAGCGCGAACACGGTCATCAGGTAGAACAGCACGAAGGTG
>JBKJRJ010000434.1:0-10402 GCA_046594705.1 Vicinamibacterales bacterium | reverse complement strand
GCCGATCAGCGCCTCGACCAGCGGCGACACGTTGGCGGCCCAGCGATGCCCTTTGCCGAATGGCAGCGACCACACGAAACTGGTGGTGTTGTTGTAGGGCTGGTGGTAGTTCGACAGGCCGAAGTCGGCGTCGCGGTTACGGAAATCCTGTGGCGCCGGGGAGTTGCCGTTGGAGTTCTCCAGCGACTGGGCGCCGTTGTCCTCGGTCCGCGACAGCGTCAGCGAGCTGAGGATGGTCAGCCCCTTCCGCATCCGCCACTCGTACTTGCCCTGGAACGCCTTGTAGCGCGACTTGCCGCCGTTGAAGGCGTAGGTGATGTCCGAGAACGCGGGATTGGGCCGCCGCGCCTGCAGCGGAATGGTCCCCGCGGCGTTGTTCGGGGTCGCCTGGTTGTAGTTCGCGAACAGCAGCAGGCCGTCGGCGCGGTTGCCGACGTAGGCGACGTCGACCAGCATGGTGCTCGTCAGCGCGCGCTGGACCGAGATGAACCAGCTCTGCACGGGACTCGAGTGGTAGTCGCGCGGCATGTAGGTGATGTTGGCGGTCAGCGGGTTGAAACGCGAGGGGTCTGCCAGCCCGGCGGGATAGCCCTGCTCCGCGGGCACGAAGCCCGCCGCGGTCGGCGAGGTGTTGACGACGGCATTGACGACCTGCGGCCCGTTGATCGGGAGCAGATCGCCGCCGCCGGCGCGATTGAAGTGCACGTAGCTGACGCCGTAGCCGCCGCGGACCACGGTGCCCGGGGTGACGGTATAGGCGAAACCGAGCCGCGGGCCGAAGTTGTCGCGATCGGGGTCCACCAGCGCGCGGTCGTAAATCGACCCGTCCTTCGCGAGGATCAGCCGGTTGCTGTCGGGATCGAAATTCGAGAGCACGTTGTTCGCTTCCCAGTTGGGCGTGGAGTACTCGTAGCGAAGCCCGAGGTTCAACGTCAGCTTCGAGGTGGCGCGCCAGTCGTCCTGCAGATACGCGAAGTGCATGTTGCGGCGCAGGTCGGCGACCAGCACGCTGCTGAGCGCGTACTGGGCGCGGAACCCGAGCATGAAGTCGGCGAGGTTATAGAGGTTGCTGGCCGCCGCGGTGGTCGGGCGTGAGAACGATCCGTTGTAGGTGTCGCGACCGTAGAGCGGATTGACGTCCTGCACCTCGGTGTTGATCCGCTGGAACTCGTAGCCGCTCTTGAAGGAGTGCGCGCGGCGGCTCCAGGTGTAGTTCACCTTGGGGTTGAAGACCGTCGGGTACTGCCACTGGGGGTTGGTGGCCTGTCGGCCGAGGTCCGAATAGCCCCCGATCACCTGTGTCGGCAGGCCGCCCGCGATGCGGGGGTCGTTCGGCAGCCCCGGCAGCCCGAACTGTTCGAGGGCGCTGCCCGATCCGAGTCCCGGCGGGTTCTTGCCGCCGCGCGTGGTCGAATAGCCGAAGCGGGCTTCGAACAGCGACGCGCCGCCGACCCAGGTCGAACCGAGGACCAACTGCTTGTTGCGCGCGTAAATCTCGCCGTTGCCCGCACCGCCCGAGGGCAGCGGGATGCCCGGCTGATCGAAGGTCTTGAGGTTGCGCCAGCCGTAGCGGCCGAACAGGGCAAGGTTCGACGAGGCCTGCAGGTCGATCTTGGTGCCCAGCTTGTCGGAATCGGCGGTCAGGTTCTGGATGGTCGCATAGTTGTTGGAGTTGCCGGCCGCGGTGGTGTCGGGCAGTCCCGCGAGCACCTTGCGCGCGAACGAGGTCAGCGGAAGGGGCGTGCCGGCCGGATAGATGACGTTGGTGCGCGGGTCGCGCACGTCGACCGAGAGGATGCCCTGGCGCTGCTGCGGAGTGGCAATGCTCGCGATCGCGGTGACCTTGCGGGTCTGGCGAAGCCCTTCGTAGTCGGCGAAGAAAAACGCCTTGTTCTTGACGATCGGACCGCCCAGCACGCCGCCGAACTGGTTCTTGTCGAGCGTGGGCTTGCCGTTGGCGGGCTTGAAAAAGCCGGTCGCGTTCATCGCCGTGTTGCGAAAAAACTCCCAGCCGGTGCCTTGCAGGCGGTTGGTGCCGCTGCGGTAGTTCACGTTGATGGTGGCGCCGGCGGCGCGGCCGTACTCCGCGCTCATGTTATTGGTCACCACCTTGAACTCCCCGATCGCGTCGGGCGCCGGCTGCATGACCTGGTTCGAGAACCCCTGGTTGCTGGTGCCGTAGGAGTTGTTGTCGACGCCGTCGATCAGGAAATTGTTGAAGGTGCTGCGCAGGCCGTTGACATTGAAGGCCCCTTCCCGCGGCGTGTTGCCGGTCGTCAGCGAGGTCGAGGCGAGCTTGACGCCCGTGGTCAAGAGGGCCAGCGACGAGTACTCGCGGCTGCTAAGCGGCAGGGCGCGGGTCTGATCGCCGGTGATGACCTGCCCGCGCTGGCTGGAGTCGGTCTCGAGCAGCGGCTGCACCGCGGTGACCTCGACCTTTTCTGAAATCTGGCCGACCGCCATCTGGAGATCCACGCGCAGACGGGCGCCGACCTGAACCTGCACGTTGTCCATCAGGGCCAGCGAGAAGCCGCTCTTCTCCGCGGTGACGAGATAGGCGCCGGGCCGCACCGCCGGGAACTCGAAATTGCCGTCGGCGGCGGAGGTGCGGCTGGACGTGATCCCGGTTCCCGCGTTGGTGACAGTCACTTTCGCCCCCGGCACGACCGCGCCCGAGGTGTCGCGAACCGTGCCGACGATCGAGGCCGTGTCGAACTGCGCGAGGGCGCGCGCGCCGCCGGACAGGAAGACGAGCAGGAACAGGGCAAGACCAAACCGCACGTTACGCATGAACACCTCGAAACAAGACAGCGATCGCTGGGGGGAAGCCTTTGCACTCTAACAAGAGTGACCGCCGCGACGCAACCGCCGTCGCGGCCCGCGGCAGGGCGGCGCTGGCCGGCGTCCGGTGATCGGCCGGAGCGACTGAACCCTCGTCCGCGGGACATCCGCCCGCGACGAGCCCTCTCTCCGGAGCGCGAGACCGTTCACCGACCGCCAGCCGGCAGATGAACCATCGCACGCGCCGATGACGCCCGGGTCACACCCGTGTTTCCGGACCTTAACTTGTTAAGATCCCCTCATGAACGACGTGCTGACTCTCATCCTCGGCGGCGGACGCGGGACGCGCCTCTACCCGCTCACCCATATGCGGTCGAAGCCCGCGGTGCCGATCGGCGGCAAGTACCGGCTGATCGACATCCCGATCAGCAACTGCCTGCATGCCGGCCTCAAGAAGATCTTCGTGCTCACACAGTTCAACTCGGCGTCGCTCAATCGCCACGTCGCGCAGACCTACCGACTCGACCTGTTCTCCGACGGCTTCGTGGAGGTGCTCGCGGCCGAGCAGACGCCCGACAGTTCCGACTGGTTCCAGGGCACCGCCGACGCGGTGCGGCAGGCCTCCCGTCACTTCTCCGCCTACGACGCGGAGTACTACCTGATCCTGGCCGGCGACCATCTCTACCGCATGGACTTCTGCGAACTGATCGACGCGCATATCGAGAGCCAGGCCGACATCACGATCGCGGCGCAGCCGGTCAACCCCGCCGACGCCACCCAGATGGGGATCTTCCGCTTCGACGCCCTCGGCCACATCAACGGATTCGAGGAGAAGCCTCAGGCGGCGCGCCTCGCGGACATCAAGGGCAGCGCGCCACGGGGCGCGGCGGTCGGCGGCCTCACCGCCGACAAGCCCTTCGTGGCGTCGATGGGCATTTACGTGTTCTCCCGCGAGGTGCTGCTCGACATCCTCAAGCGGCCCGGCATCGACTTCGGCAAGGAGATCATCCCCGCCGCGCTGGGGTCGTTCAACGTGCACGCGTATCTCCACCGCGGCTACTGGGCCGACGTCGGCACCATCGAGGCCTTTTACGACGCCAACATCCAGCTGACCCAGCGGGGCGCGCCGTTCAACTTCTTCCACCCGCACCGCCCGATCTACACCCATCCGCGCTTCCTGCCGGCGACCCGGGCGTTCGACACGCATATCGACTCGTCGATCATCGCGGAGGGCTGCGACCTGGAGCGCTGCGAGATCCGCGACTCCGTCGTCGGCATCCGCAGCCACGTGAGCCCGGGAGCCACGGTCACGCGCTCGGTGCTTCTGGGCGCGGACTATTACCAGGACGAGGGCAGCGGCACCGGCGAGGTGCCGCTCGGCATCGGCCGCGACGTCGTGCTCGATCGCGTCATCGTCGATAAGAATGCGCGCATCGCGGACGGCGTACGCCTGGTGACGGCCCCGGGGGCCCCGGACGCCGACGGCGATGGCTGGTACATCCGCGACGGCATCATCGTCGTCCCGAAGGGGGCCGTCGTCCGCAACGGGGTCGGACACCGGTGACCCGTGCCGATGAAGAAGAGCATTCAGATCGGGCACTTTGCGGCCTCCGGCTGGACGGGCCGACGCGCCGTGGCCGAGCGTGATGCGGAGCCGCGTGAGATCGAGGTGCTCCGCGCGGGACCCTATTCCCCTAACGCCCGCAGCATCCTGGGCGTCAGAAACCACCGCAGCATGCCCCCCCCCTTGGGGGGCAGCATGTCAAAGTCGAGCCGGCAGATGCCCCCCTTCTTGAACTCGAGAGGATTGCGCGCGCCGATCAGCTGGGCCGCCAGTTCGCCGAGGTTGGGCTCGTGGCCGACCAGCGCGACCCGTGCCTTGCGCACGTGCCGGGTGATTTCCTGGACGACCGCCGCGGGGGTGCCGGCGGGCGCCAGCGCGTCCGAGGTCACGATCGGCGGTTTCGACTTGAGCTCTTCGGAGAACACGTCCGCGGTCTGGCGGGTGCGGACCAGCGGGCTGGTGACGATCTGGTCGAACGAGACGCCGATGGCGGTGAGGCCGCGGGCCGCCTTGCGCAGGCGGGCGATGCCCTCCGGCGTCAGCGGCCGCTGCGAATCATCGAGCCATTCCTTGCCGCGTTCCTCGGCCACCCCGTGCCGGATCAAGTACAACTCGAGCATCGCCATCAGCGTTGTCCACCTGCCGCGCGGCGCTTGGCCGCCAGCGTCATCGTCGTCGATTGGGCCGGGCGCCGCCGGGGGGTGAGCCGCAGCGGGATGTCGCGCCGTGCCGCGTCCACCGCGGCGCGCAGCAGGGGCAGCTGTGACACGTAACGCCCGTGGAGATGCCGGCACTCGTCCTCGATCCAGCGCGACAGCACGGCCAGCCCGGCGTCGGGCGTGCTGCGGCGGCCTCGCGGCGCCGCACCCACGGCGGCGACGTGATGCTGCACAATCTGCAGGTCGTGCAGCCGCCCGAGCGCATCCTGCGTCTTCTTGATCGCGCGCAGCGTCGGCGCGCACGACGCGGCTCCGCTCTCGTCGGCGATTTCGAGTGCGTAGCGCAGTTTCTTGGCGGCGATGCGGACCTCGTGCAGCGCTTCGGCCGCGTAAATCTGTCCGGCGTCTTCGATCGCCTTGTCGAGGCGGCGGCCGCGAGTCGTAATCCGCTGGGCAAGCGCGGCGCGCCACCCGTGGCCGGGGGTCGGCCGCATCAGCGCCTGCCGCACCGCGCCGAGCCGGTGGGCCAGCTTCTCGGTATTGACGCCTTCGAGGCGATCCAGCATGACCACCCGGCGGCGTTCCCGGTCCTCGATGACCAGCGCGCGCACCTCGGCCAGCGCGGTGCGCGGCACGCCGGGACGCTCACCCAGTTCGTCGATGAGGTGGAGCGTGACGTCGAGCTCGCGGACGGCGCCGAGCGCCTGGGTGAGGCGGCGGATCTTACGCTGCGCCTTGCCGGCCTTGGTATGGTCAAGCCCCTTGGTCAGGACCGGCAGGGCTTCACGGAGGCGCCTCGACGCCACCCGGGCCTGGTGGACGCCGACGTCCTTGCCGTCGATGGCGGCGGTCAACTGGCGGCGCAGCGCACGGGTGCGGCGCTCGAGCAGGGCAACTAAGGGTGGCTGGCGGTTCATGGTAGGATTCGCTCGGTTCGACCGAACGGGCAGTATATAACGTTGGTGTAACTAGCAAGCGTTCGGCCAGCCTCGGTCCCCTTTTCTCCCACCCATGCGAATCGCCGCCATCGACATCGGCACCAACTCGATCCACATGATCGTGGTGCGGGTCCGGCCCGACCTGTCGTTCGAAGTCATTGACCGGGAAAAGGAAATGGTCCGACTCGGCGCCGGCGGGCTGGACGGCCGGAGTCTGACCCCGACGGCCGTCACGGCAGCCCTGCAGACGCTGGCCAAGTTCCGCCGGCTGGCCGACGCGCACAAGGTCGATCACATCCTCGCGGCCGCCACCTCGGCCACCCGTGAGGCCGACAACGGCGGAGATTTCATTGCCCAGGTCGCCCGGCGGACCGGGATCGCGATCCGGATCATCTCCGGGACCGAGGAAGCTCGGCTGATTCATCTCGCCGCCGTCTACGGTGTGCATGTGGGCGGCAGCCCCGCCGTGGTGATTGACATCGGTGGCGGCAGCATCGAGGTCACGCTCGGCACGGCGTCGCAACTCAGCCATGCCAGCAGTTTCAAACTCGGCGTCATCCGGCTGACGGAGCGATTCGTGCGCACGGATCCGCTGGCCGCGCGTGACGAACGGCGCCTGGTCAAGCACATCAACAAGGAGATTGGTCCCTACCTCCAGACCATCGCGGGGCGGCGGTTCGATCGGGTGATCGGGACGTCGGGGACGATCCTGAGCCTGGGCGCGCTCGCCCTCAGCGACGAAGGCCCCGTGCGCGACGAAGCGCTGCGCAATCGCCGGGTCGGCGCCAAAGCGATCCATCGGGTGCGGAAACGGCTGAGCGGCGCCGACCTTGAAGCCCGGCTGCACATGGAGGGCCTCGATCCGCGGCGTGCCGACATTGCGGTGGCGGGATCGGTCCTGCTCGACACGGTCCTGCGCCGCCTGGGGGCGGAGGACATCACCCTGTGCGATCTGGCGCTCCGGGAAGGGCTGGTCCTCGACTACATCCACCGCAACACGGCGACCATCCGGAAGATCGAGCGCTATCCCGATGTCCGCCGGCGCAGTGTCGTCGAGCTCGGGGAGCGCTGCGGCTATTCCGCGGTGCACGCCCGCCACGTCTCGCAGCTGGCCCTGTCGCTGTTCGACCAGACCCGGGCGGTGCACAAGATGGCGGACCGGGAGCGGGAGTGGCTCGAATACGCGGCGCTGCTCCACGATGTCGGCGTGCATATCAGTTACGAGCGCCATCACCGGCACTCCTATTACCTGATCAAGAACGGGGAGCTCCGGGGCTTCGATCCGCAGGAGATTGAGATCGTCGCCCTCCTGGCGCGCTATCATCGGCAGGCCACGCCGAAGAAGAGCCATGAAGGCTACGGCCCGCTCAAGGGGGGCCTGAGAAAGACGGTGCGGACGCTGGCCGCGATGCTGCGGCTGGCGGAGGGGCTCGATCGGAGCCACGCACAGGTGGTCACCACGCTGGATGTCGTCCCGCGCGGGCACGCCTATCTCATCCGGCTGCGGGCAGCCGGCGACGCGGAACTCGAGCTGTGGGCCGCTCACCGTCACGGGTCCGAGCTCGAACGGGTACTTCATCGGCCGCTGCGGTTCGACGTGTCGGGCCGGGTCGCCCGCGCGAGGGCGGGCCACAAAAAGGAACGCGCATCAGATGCTGAACACCCTGACCACGCCCCACGGCTACCCCGGAAAACTGTTCGTCGTGGAAGGCATCGACGGCTCCGGCAAAACCACGCAGCTGGCGCTGCTGGCAAAGTGGCTTAGCGCCGCCGGCCACCCGGTCTTCCAGACCGAGTGGAATTCCTCGGCGCTGGTGAAGGCGGCCACCAAGACCGGCAAGAAGAAGAACGCGCTGACGCCCATGACCTTCAGCCTGCTGCATGCCACCGACTTCGCGGACCGCCTGCTCTACAACGTGATTCCGCCGCTCAAAGCCGGCATGATCGTGCTGGCCGATCGCTACACCTATACCGCGTTCGCGCGCGACGTCGCGCGCGGAGTGGACCGCCGCTGGGTGCGAGAGCTCTACAGCTTCGCGGTCAAGCCCGACCTCGCCGTCTACTTCCGCGTGCCGATCGACGTCTCGGTCGACCGTCTGATGGCGCGGCGGGTGAAGTTGAAGTTCTATGAAGCCGGCATGGACATGGGCTGGAGCTCGAACGCGCTCGAGAGCTTCCGGATCTTCCAGGGCAAAGTGCTCGACGAATACGACCGCCTGGTGGACGAGTTCGGGCTGAGCGTGGTCAACGCGGTGGGCAGCATCACCGAGCAGCAGCGCGTCTTCCGGCGCCTGGTCTCGCAGCACCTGGAGATGAAGCACAATGACGACCGGATCGATGAACACGCCTGAAGCGATCAGCGCGGACGGCGAGGGCGGCAAGCCCGGTGAGTACTACAGCTACGGCATCCCGTACCTGTCGATCGGCAATTACCCGGGCAAGCTGATCGCGATCGAGGGCACCGACGGCGTCGGGCGTTCCACCCAGATCACGCTGCTGCGGGAATGGCTCGAGGTCCAGGGCTACGGCGTGATCGAAACCGGCTGGACCCGCTCCGAGCTGATGTCCCCCACCATCGATCTCGCGAAGTCCAGCAACACCCTGAACAAGCTGACCTTCGTGCTGTTGTACGCGACCGACTTCGCCGATCGCCTCGAGAAGGAGATCATCCCGGCGCTCAAGGCCGGCTTCATCGTCCTGTCGGATCGTTATATCTTCACGGCGCTCGCGCGCGCCGGTGTGCGCGGCGTGGACCGCACCTGGATCCGCAACCTCTACGGCTTTGGCATCGCCCCGCACCTCGTCTTCTACCTGCGCATCGACGAGAAGACGCTGATCCGGCGCGTGCTGCAGTCGCGCGGCATGGACTACTGGGAGTCGGGGATGGACATGAAGCTCGGCGACGACATCTACGAGAGCTTCCGGGCGTACCAGCGCGCCCTCCTGAAAGAATACGGGTCGATGGCCGACGAGTTCGGCTTCCGCGTACTCGACGCCCGCCGGAAAGTGGAGGTCATCCAGGACGAGTTGCGCCGCCAGATGGCGGCCTTCCTCGCCGAATCCGACAGCCTCGCGCCCGGCCCCCCGGCCGGGAAGGTGGAGTGATCGGATGGCTCGATTACCCGATAGAATGAACGGGTTTGGGCCCGTCTGAGACCGCCTGTGTCTACTGCCGGCGCCACCCGGCGGACGCCGCGTGGCGGCCGTTCTGCAGCGAGCGTTGCAGGATGGCCGACCTGGGACGCTGGCTCTCGGGCGACTACAGCATCCCGGCGGCAGAGCTGGCGAACCCGGACGGCGACGACAATCCGGAAGACAGATAAGCGGTTGGCACCATGAGCACCCTGGCAGCGTTCGTTCCCGTAGTCCCGTTGGCACCCTAAGATGTCCGACACCCTCACGATCACCGACAACCGCACAGGCAGGCAGTACGAGGTTCCGATCCAGGACGGCGCGATCAAGGCGACCGACTTGCGCCAGATCAAAGTCACGCCGGACGAATTCGGCATGATGACGTACGACCCGGCTTTCATGAATACGGCCAACTGCAAGAGCCGGATCACCTACATCGACGGCGACCAGGGGGTGTTGCTCTACCGTGGCTACCCCATCGAACAGCTCGCCGAGCAGAGCGACTTTCTCGAGACCGCCTACCTGATCCTGTTCGGGGAACTCCCGCAGCAGAAGCAGATCGACGACTGGACCCACGAGGTGATGCTGCACACGATGCTGCACACCAACATCGCCAAGCTGATGGAGGGATTCCGCCACGATGCGCATCCGATGGGGATGTTCATCAGCACGGTCGGCGCGCTCTCGACGTTCTACCCCGACGCCAAGGACATTTTCTCGCCCGAATCGCGCCGCCTGCAGACCCTGCGCCTGATCGCCAAGGTGCCGAGCATCGCCGCCTATGCGTTCCGGCATTCGATCGGCCGGCCCTTCAACCAGCCCGACAACGACCTGACCTACGCCGGCAACTTCCTCAGCATGCTCTTCCGCATGACGGAGTTGAAGTACCAGCCCAATCCGGTGCTCGAGCGCGCGATGGAGGTGCTCTTCATCCTGCACGCCGACCACGAGCAGAACTGCAGCACGACGACGATGCGGACGATCGGCAGCTCGCACGCCGACCCGTACTCGGCGCTCGCGGGGGCGGCGGCGGCCCTCTACGGCCCGCTCCACGGCGGCGCCAACGAAGCCGTGCTGAAGATGCTGCACGAGATCGGGTCGATGCACAACATCCCGGCGTTCATCAAGCGCGTCAAGGCGGGCGAGGGGCGCTTGATGGGCTTTGGACACCGCATCTACAAGTCCTACGACCCGCGCGCGAAGATCATCAAGCGGATGGCCGACCTGGTGTTCGACGTGACCGGCAAGAACCCGCTGCTCGAGATGGCGCTGGAGCTCGAACGGATCGCGCTCGAGGACGACTACTTCGTCACGCGCAGGCTGTATCC
>JBKJRJ010000352.1:0-5193 GCA_046594705.1 Vicinamibacterales bacterium | reverse complement strand
CAGTCGGCGGAGGTGTCGATCACGATCGAGGCCTACATCTACTGGGACGGGGAGGTCGGCAAGCAGTTCGCCGAGGCACTGGCCGCGAAGGCGAAGGCGGGCGTGCGGGTGAAGATTCTGCTGGACGCGGTCGGGTCGTCCACGATCGGTGAGGACGTGCTGAAGATCCTCGAGGCCGGCCCGTGCCAGCTGGCCTGGTACAACCCCTTCAACTGGCGGCGCCTCGGCCGCTACAACCACCGCACCCACCGCAAGTCGCTGATCATCGACGGCCGCGTCGCGTTCACCGGCGGCGCCGGCATCGCCGACCACTGGCGCGGAGACGCCCGGCACCCGGGCGAGTGGCGCGACCTCCAGATCCGGGTCGAGGGACCGGCGGTGACCCCGTTGCAAACCGGATTCGCGCAGAACTGGCTGCAGACCACGGGCGAACTGATTTCCGGTCCGCTCTACTACCCGCCCTGCGAGCCGGCCGGCCCCCTCGCGTTGCAGACGATCATGAGCTCGCCGGAGATGGGCGCGTCCACCGTCCGCATCATGTATTACCTGTCGATCATCTGCGCGCGGCGCTCGATTCTGATTGCCAACCCGTATTTCGTGCCTGACGCCGCCGCCCGTGACGCCCTGATCGAAGCCAAGCGCCGCGGCGTGGCCGTCCGCGTCATGGTGGCGGACCGTTACAATGACAACTGGCTGGCGTACCACAACAGCATCCGCGTCTACGGCCGCCTGCTCGAAGCGGGGATCGAGATTCTTTCCTACAACCGCACCATGCTGCATCTGAAGACGATGGTGGTGGACGGCCAATGGTTCACGATTGGCACCACCAACTTCGACAATCGCTCATTCGCGCACAACGAAGAGAACAACACCTGCGGCTACGACGCGGCGATCGCGGCCGAGCTGCACGAGATGTTCGAGCAGGACGTCGCCGGCTGCGACCGCCTCGACCTCGCGACGTGGCAGCGCCGCGGCCTGTGGCGCCGTGCCCAGGAAGTGGTCGCCGCGTTCTTCGAAGAACAGATCTAATTGAAGAGTGCAGACTGCAGCTTGACGATTGCAGACTGCAGCTTGAAGATTGAACGGATGGTAGATTCTTGAATGGCGAGTGGCGTCGTCGTTTGATGCCCGACGAACAGATCTGATCCCCGTCAGCTATGAATTCTGTGCGTTCTTCTAAGTCTGTGTTGCTCTGTGTTCGTCTGTGGCGGCATAGGCTGTGTTCGTCTGTGGCCGGTCACGGCTGCTCGTAATACTTCTTGTACATCCCGCGCCGGAAGACCCAGCCGCCGAGTGGGCCGAGCCAGTTCAACACGTGGTACATGTAGCCGAGGTCGGTGATCTCGATCAGGTTGCCGTCGAAATCCTTGACGAAGAACAGCCAGTGGCCGCGGGGGGACTGCTCCGGCGGGCTGACGATTTCCAGCCCTTTTTTCACCAGGTAGTCGTGCCAGCGCCGGATGCCGCGCACGTTGAGGCAGATGTGCGTCGGGCCCAGGCGGTTCCACTCGACCGGCCGCACCGCCTGCCGCGGCTCGAAGTGGAAGATCTCGATCACCGCGCCGCCCGGGATGCGAATCCAGCCGATCTTGCAGGTGGCGCCCGCCAGGTCCACCCCGAAGAAGCCGCGCACGCGATCCGGCGGCGCGTCCGACACGCCGACCAGCGGGCAGCCGAACACCTCCCAGTAGAACCGAACCGCCCGGTTGAAGTCCGACACGGTGATGCCGCTATGGCTGAACGAACGCGCCTTCACAGGGACTCCTTGAGATGGTCCGCGACCCGCAGCGCCTGGGCGACGATGGTCAGGCCGGGGTTCACCGCCGCGGACGAGGGGAAGAACGACGCGTCCACCACGAAGAGGTTCGGCACGTCGTGGCTGCGGCAGAACGGATCGAGCACCGACGTCCGCGGATCGGTGCCGAACACCAGCGTGCCGCACTGGTGCGTCGTGTTGCGGTTGCCGTGCGAGTGTTTCACGACCAGCCAGAAGCCAAGGCGGCGCAGCATCCGCTCGGTCTCCTTCACCAGCATCCGGTGCGGCACCAGGTTGTTCGGGCGGTACTCCAGCCGGATCCGGCCGTCGCGTTCGAGGGTGACGCGGTTGGCCTCGTGCGGCAGGTCCTCCGACATCACCAGCCAGTCGACCCCGCGCGAGACCCAGGCCTCGTACGCCCACAACGGGATCCATGGGACGACGGTCTGCGCCATCACGCCATGAGTACGCCCCTGCGACTGGATCTGCCCGAGCGGATAGGGGGTGGCGGGCCCGCGCAGGTAGTAGTCGTTGATCGCCACCGTCTTCTGGAACACCGTCGCGTTGGGCCGGAAGGGATGGAATCCCTGCATCATGGTGGCGAGATGCGCCATGTAGCGCTTTCCCACCAGCCCCGAGGAATTGGCCAGCCCGTCAGGATGACGGCCGCCGGCCGATCGCAACAGCAGCGCCGCGGAATTGACCGCGCCGCACGACACGACGACGTAATCCGCCTCGACGCGGACAGGCGTGCCGTCGCGCTCAATCTCGGCACCCACCACCCGCTCGCCCGCCGCGTCAGTCACCAGGCGCTCGGCGCGGGCGTTGGTCCAGAGCGTGACGTTGGGCCGCTGGATCGCCGGCCGGATGCCGCAGACATCCGCTTCACTCTTCGCATGGATCCGGCAGGCGAACGAGTTGCAGGTGTTGCAGAGCACGCAGCCGTCCTGCTCCCCCGGCCGCAGCACTCCCAGCGGCAGCGGCGAGGGATGGAGGCCCTGGGCGCGCAACCGCTGGACGATGGCGGACATGCCGGCGGCGTGAGGCACCGGCGCGTAGGGATACGGCCCGCGGGGCGGCTCAGTGGGATCGGCGCCGGCTTCCCCGCGCACGTGGTAGATCTGCTCGGCGCGGTCGTAGTATGGCGCGAGCGTCTCGTAGTCAATCGGCCAGGCCGGCGAGACGCCGTCGCAATGCCGCATCTCGTGGAAGTCCTCGCGACGCAGCCGGTAGAGCACGCCGCCCCAGAACTTGGTGTTGCCGCCGACGTTGTAGTGTGTGTACGGCCGGAACGTCTCGCCACGGTCGTCCACCCACCGCTCCGTCGTCTGGTAACGGAGCTGCCGCCAGACCGCGTCGGGACTCCAGTTCTCGGCTTCCTGCGGCACGAAGTCGCCGCGTTCCACGATCAGGATCCGGGCGCCGGTGTCGGCGAGCGCCCGCGCCATCGTGCCGCCGCCGGCGCCGGTGCCGATGATGAGGACGTCGTAGTGCGGGCTGCTCACGGCGCGCGGTAGACCTGCTCCATCAGGCGCTGATCGTCGATGGCGCGCTCGAGGCTCATCGCCGGTGTCGTGCCGGCGCGGATGGCGCCGTGAAAGTCGCGGTACATGGCGCGATAGCCGCGGATATCGGCGAACCCCGGCCAGATCAGCCTGGGCACGCGCCCGCCGCGGGCGACGATAAAGAGTCCGTTCGACTCGAAGGTGATGACGCCGCGCCGGCCGAACAGCTTCGAGAGCCGCAGGCCCTTCAGCAGCGAGGGAATCTCGCGCGAATAATAGAGCGAGCCGGCCGCGCCGTTGTCGTACTGAAAGCCGACCATCATGCTCTTGGCGCGGCGGTCGGGTCCCTCACCGGAGGCCGGCGGCCGATAGCCGTGAATGCGGTCGATGCGCGGTCCGAGGCTATTGGCCAGGTGCAGCCAGTGAATGCCCTCTTCGACGAAGGCGTCCCCGCCGGCCATACTCTCGTCGTTGCGCCAGTCGCCGGCGGTCTTCAGCCGCTTCGCGATGGTGACGAAATGCGCGAGCACCAGGTCGCCGATCAGACCGCTCGCCAGCAGCCGCCGCAGCGCCACCGCCAGCGGCTTGTAATGATCGTTCTCGCCCACCATCACGACGCGACCCGCGCGGTCGCGCGCCGCCGCCACGTCGTGAAAGTCTGCCATTCGCGGAAACGCCGGTTTCTCCACCAGCACGTGTTTGCCGGCGGCCAGCGCCTGCAGGGTCAGTTCGCGATGGAACCGCGGAGGCACCGCGACGACAACCGCGTCGATCGCCGGATCCTCGATCGCACTCGCATAGTCGGGATAGCCCTTCACGCCGCCGAATTCGCGGCGGAACGCTTCGGCCTTCGCCGCGTCACGGCTGGCATAGCTCCGGCTGAACTCGGCGCCGAGCGCGCGCAGGCTGCGGCTGTGCACGCGCGTGATGAATCCGCATCCGAGAAAGGCAAGCCGCACCGGTTCTGGCATCGGGGGGTCGAGTCCATCATACCTTCGCGACCCGCGGTCGAGCGCAGGGGATCAGGCGGCGGGGGACGCCAGGTCGGGGGCCGGCGTCCCGACGTGGGCGGCCTCGGCCAGGTATCTGCGCGTGTCGGCCAGGGTGGTCGCGACGTGAACCGCGCCGGCGTCGGCGAGCGGCTGGGTGCTCTCGTCGGACAGCGACGGATGCGACCATCGTCCGACGCTGACCCGTACGTCGGGCAGCGCGCCGCGCAGCTTCTTGACCAGGTAGCGCGTCTTCGACGGCGCGCTCGGCGGCAGGTCGGCGATGACGACGATCGAGTAGCCTTCGGCACGCACGTGCTCGACCAGCTCCGACGCCATCACGCGCGTGGTGGTGATGTCGAGCGCGATCGGCAGGCCGGAGAGTACCTGGGTGAGCATGCGCAACGCCAGTTCGTCGCCAGGGCCGTTGGCCGGATAACCCAGCACGCGCAACGTGGCGCGGGACGACGCGGCCCCCACCGGGCGCGGCGTCTCGGCGAGCAGGTCCAGCATCTCGCGCGTGATCTCGATGACCGCCGATTCCTCTTCGGGTGACAGCCGTTCCTCCAGCCGGTCGCGCTCCGCGTAGTTGAGCGCGGGGATCAGCATCGCGTCGTAGATCGAGTCGGCCGGTTGGGTCTTGGCGTAGCGCTCGACGATCTCGGCCGCCTCCGCCTGATCGCGGGCCAGCAGCCGTTGGTAGTAACTGTTCTCCGGCGTCAGCGCCGGGACGTCCGACAGCAGCTTCCCTAGCAGCTCGAGGCCCGGCACGTGCTTGCCGAGCACAACCAGACACACCGTGAGCGGCGTCGCCATCAGCAACCCGAGCGGACCCCACAGCCACGTCCAGAACGCGACCGACACCATGAGTGCCACCTGCGAGACCCCCATCGCGCCCGCGTAGAGCACCGTCTCGAGGACCAAGTTCGTAAACAGCTCGAGC
>JBKJRJ010000316.1:0-3171 GCA_046594705.1 Vicinamibacterales bacterium | reverse complement strand
TTCGAGATCGCCCCGGACGCGGAACAGGCCGTCGAGATCGATCCACGCGTGACGACGCGCGAGCAGCTCACGCTGCTCCGGCGTCTCGGTTTCAACCGGCTGTCGTTCGGCGTGCAGGATTTCTCCGAACCTGTCCAACAGGCCATCCATCGGCACCAGAGCGAGGCCGAAACACGCGCGCTGTATACCTTCGCCCGCGACGAAGGGTTTCCGTCGGTCAACTTCGACCTCGTCTACGGGCTGCCGTGCCAGACGGTGCGGTCGTTCGGGCGCACGCTGGCCTCCGTCAGCGAGATGCGGCCGGACCGCATCGCGGTCTACTCCTACGCGCATGTGCCGTGGCTCAGGGCGAACCAGAAGGTGATCGACCCGCTGGACCTGCCGGACGCCGACGCCAAGCGGGCGCTCCTCGCGAGCGCGGTGGAGGCGTTCACCCGCGCCGGCTACGAGCCGATCGGCATGGACCATTTCGCACTGCCCGGCGACGACCTCGCGGTCGCGGCGCGGGAGCGCCGGCTCCACCGCAATTTCATGGGCTACACCACGCGGCCGGCGCCTGACAGCGTCGCGGTCGGCGTGTCCGCGATCGGGGACGTCGGCGGCGCCTTCGCCCAGAACCACAAGACGCTCGCCGGCTACTACCAGGCGCTCGACGCCGGCCGCTTTCCGATTGAACGCGGCTACGTCCTCACGGCGGACGACCGGCTGCGCCGCTACGTCATCACGGAGTTGATGTGCAACTTCCACCTCGACTTCGGCGAGCTGCGGGCGCGATTCGACATCCGGCCCGCCGATTACTTCGCCGCGGAGTTCGCCACGCTGCGCGAGCCTGACGGGCCGGTCTCCGACCGACTGCTGGAGATCGGCGACGACAGGATGACGGTCACGCCGCGCGGACGGTTGTTCGTCCGGAACGTCTGCATGGCGTTCGACCGGTATCTGTCCGCCCACCAGGGGCGGCCGGTCTTTTCACGCACGATTTGAGCGGAGCCCCATGACTACCCAGACAGTCGACACCACGGCGATCGTCCTGTTCAACCTCGGCGGCCCTGACGATCTCGCGTCGGTCGAGCCGTTTCTCGTCAACCTGTTCTCGGATCGGGAGATCATCGAGCTGCCGTTCGGCGCGACGCTCCAGCCGGTGTTCGCGCGCGTGCTGGCCAGGCTGCGCGGGCCGTCGGTGCGGCGCAACTACGCGCGGATCGGTGGCGGCTCTCCGCAGCTCCGCATCACCCGCGCGCAGGCCGCCGCGCTCCAGACGCAGCTGAACGGGGGCGTCTGCGCCGGCCGCGCCTACCGCGTCTTCGTCGCCATGCGCTACACCCGGCCGTCCTGCGACGACGTGGTCGCGGCGATTGCCGCCGCCGGCATCCGCCGGGTCGTCACGCTGACCCTCTTCCCGCACTACTCGAAGGCCACCACCGGGTCGTCCAGGCGCGCGTTCGATCGGGCGCTCGCACAGCCCGCCTGGCGCGGCTTGCACCTCGAGGTCACGCACATCGACGAGTACCCCGCCGATTCGCGGTACCTGGACGCGATGAGCCACACGGTGATCTCCGCCTGGGACACCATCGCCCCGCACCGGCGCGACGGCACGGTCCTGCTCTTCAGCGCGCACGGCCTGCCGCAGTCCTTCATCGATCGCGGGGATCCCTATGCCGATCAAATCGAGGCGACCCGACAGGGCATCCTCGACCGCGTCAAGCTGCCGAACCGGCAGCTGCTCGCCTACCAGTCGCGCACCGGCCCCGTGAAGTGGCTGGGCCCCGGCACCGAGGAGACCCTGGTCGAGCTCGGACAGCAAGGGGTGACCGACGTCCTGGTCATCCCGCTGTCGTTCGTGTCGGATCACATCGAGACCCTGTACGAGGTGGACATGCTGTTCGCTGACGCGGCGCGGCGCGCCGGCATTACCGGCTACCGCCGGACCGACGCCCTCAACCTGTCGCCGCTGTTCATCTCAGCGCTCGCGGGGCTGGTGACCGACCATCTCACGGCGGCGGGTGACGGACGATGCGCGTCGTGCGCGTCACACGAGCGCGCGGCAGCGCCGGCGTCGGTGTTGGCGGGGGTTTCGGCGTGACCTCCTGGCCGCCCTCCGGTGGCGCGGCGCACCAACGCGTGGTGGTGGTCGGCGGCGGCATCGCCGGCCTGTCGGTCGCCAGGGCCTTGCGCACCGAGACGCCGGCCGCCGACGTGATCGTGCTCGAGCGTGCGGCTCGGCCTGGCGGCTATCTTCGCTCGGAGCGGATCGAGGGCTACCTGTGCGAAGCGGGTCCCGACGGTTTCCTCGACAACGCGCCGGCGACCCTGGCGCTGGCGCACGACCTGGGCCTCGCGGCGCGCGTCCTGCCAAGCCGCGACGAAGCGCGGCGGCGTTTCATCTTCCGCGGCGGGCGCCTTCACGAGGTGCCGCTGTCGGCGTGGGCGTTCGCCACGAGCGGGTTGCTGTCCGCCGGCAGCAAGCTGCGCGTGGCCTGCGAGCCGCTTGCGCGATCCGCGCCGCGGCGCGACGAGAGCATCGGGCAATTCGCGGAACGGCACATCGGCCGCGAGGCCGCGCGGGTGCTCGTCGGCTCGATGGTGTCGGGGATTTTCGCCGGTGACGCCGAGGAGCTCTCGCTGGGTGCCTGCTTTCCCAAAATGCGAGAGATGGACGAACGCTACGGCAGTCTGGTGCGCGCGATGATCGCGAAGCGCCGCGAGCGCCGGACCTCGAACGGCCCGGGTGCGCCGGCTGGCCGGCTGACGTCGTTCGTGGACGGCATGGAGGAGTTCGCCCGCGCCGCGGCGGCCTCGCTGGGCCCGGCCGTGCGTACTGGCCAGGACGTCACCGGGCTGCTCGTCCGTCCGCACCACCGCGCCTCGACCGGTTCGCGTCCCATCGGCGCGCGGGCCTTCGGCCTGACGTCGGGGGGTGTGGGCATCGAAGCCGATGCCGTCGTCCTCGCGGGGCCCGCGCGCGACACCGCCGGCCTCCTCCGGACCTTCGCACCTGTCGCCGCCGGTCTGCTGGCCGGCCTGCCGACGGCGCCCCTCGCGGTGGTCTGTCTCGGGTACGACGAGGCGGCGGTGCGGGCGGCGCGCGGTCCGCTCGACGGCTTCGGCTTCCTGGTCCCGCGCGGCGAGGGCCCGCGCATCCTCGGGGCGCTGTGGGAATCCAGCATCTAC